>PNOO01000321.1 GCA_013824905.1 Syntrophus sp. (in: bacteria)
CGGATTCTTTTGACTTGTCGAGCAGGCGTTGATGAATGGAAGCAGCGATGTTCCGGAGACGGGGGTTCGTCATAGCGTCGCCTCCAGATAGGGGCGCATGACTTTTTCCACGCGGCATATCCGGGCAAAATGCACGAGCGTGTCCGCCTTGAACCGTTTGCGCTGCCGATAGAGCTTCAGGGCCTCCAGGACGACATCGAGGCCTATCTTGTTGCGGTATTTGAAGCAGTCGGCCAGGGTCTTCTCCGGGTTGTAGATCCGTACCCGGATGTCGTCCATGTTATGCTCCTCCACCCCTTCTTCGAATGCGTGGCCTTGGAACCAGAAGATCCTGAGCGGCGGATACGCCGGGCGGGGCGGCTCTGCGCCCCGAGGCAGGGCCAGATAAATCTCATGGGGAATCTCAGACGTCATCTCATGCCAGGAGAGGGCGGAAACGAGACAGATCACACCCTTCGGGACCTTCAGGGCAACGATTGCGAGATCCGGGTTTCCCATCGCCGGCATGTCGGCAAAGCGGTAGATCCCGCGTCCCAGCCGCTCTATGACTCCCTGATCAAGCAGGGCGTAAATGGTTCGAGGATGGATACCCGCCTTGATCGCCTCCCCGGTGTGAAAGGCGCCGCGTTGAGAGCGTAGAAGATTCTTGGCCCTCTGTACGGCCGCTGTGTCCGTCTTTCTGATGTTTGGTTCCATGGATAAAGATACCTACACTTGTTGTTATTTGCTGGTAATTCTATCCGAGATGATTTGATATGGCAAGAGGAATAATTCTTGAACAATCAAAACCAATGACGTTTGACAAGAAATACAGCGCACTTTTCAATACCAGTGGTCTGAAGTAATCCGTGTGTCGTACGTCAGCATTGAACGGTGTGTTGATTTGGTCTATATGCAGAAAGAGCCAATCATTATACCAAGGAGGAAACAATCCTGAAAAAGATTCAGGTCATCTCACTTGCAAATACAAGTTGTTGGCGGGATGATCGGCACAACCCATCGAATACGGGCCGAAAGGCGCAACACCTTGCCAGACAATCTCCTATTTGTTAACGGGGCGCTTCCTTCCTGAATCTTTACTTGAGGATATTTCTGAAATATGCGACATTTCAATAAATAATCGATAACCTCTGGATAAAATCAAGAGCGTTGACTTGTAGATAGTTTTCTCTAAATCATAACGGCACTGTCACTCCCATACAGGCGGGAGGCGGGAGTCCGTGCGCCTGCTTAATGCAGTTAAGTTTTTTCGGAACCATGTTTTAGATCCGATCCTTGAGGTGTCCATGATTCCCTGGCAGCTTCTCGACAGCGCGCAGGTCCCCGGAGAAAGCGAAGATCTTCGCCTATACCAGCGCGGTGGAGAGTTCTCGATCCGGGTGGACGGCGCCGAACTCATGAATAGTCGTGTCCATGGATCGGAGGAGGCGATGGCAGAGCTCGCCTGCGCAAGAATCGCCTCCCTCCCCTGTCCCCGGGTCCTGATCGGAGGGTTGGGCATGGGGTACACCCTGGCCGCGGCACTGAACCGCCTCGGCGCCGAAAGCCGGGTGGTGGTTGCCGAACTTGTGCCGGCGGTGGTGGCGTGGAACCGGGGGCCTCTTGCCGTCCTGGCAGGCCATCCCCTGGATGACCAACGGGTCGCGGTTCGGGAATGCGACGTCGCCCAAATTCTCCAGGCGGAACACGGGACCTACGATGCCATCCTGCTGGACGTGGATAATGGCCCCCGGGGCCTGACCCGGAAGAGCAACGACCGGCTCTATACCCGGACCGGACTGGATGCAGCCTATACGGCACTGCGGCCCGCGGGTGTTTTTGCCCTGTGGTCGGCAAGCCCCAACCGGGTTTTCGGCCGGCTGCTGCGCAAAGCGGGATTCGAGGTTGACGAGAAACGTGTCCGGGCGCGAGGTCCCCGCGGGGGAGGAGTCCACACGATTTGGATCGCCGGGCGCGTTGCCTGATCCGAGCATGTTTGACGAGGAGATATGACCTTACGATTGCCGAAGTCGGTCGAGTCTGATCCGCGAGGGCCGCAGTTGCTGCGCAACCTGACCACGCACATCCGCCTGCTGCGGCAGGAGAGCGAGATCGGGATACCGGTGGCCGGGATGACCCTGGAACTGGCGGAGGCCCTGCGGAGCGCGTACAGCGCCGGACAGGTGGTGCGCAGCCTGGAGAAGGCGGAGCGCAAGCTTGCCGCAGAGGAGCGGGGCCTGCAGATGGCGGACCGGCAGATCGGCGTGCCGCGCGGTGTACGTGTATCCCGGCTGCTGCTCCTTGCAAATGAGGGATCCGAACGCTTCTATCGACAGATAGAGGCACTGCTGCGTCGTCATGGGCCGCGGGTCCTGGCGGTGCGTCTTGAAATAGATGAACATGGATTAGGCGAGCTGCTTTTCGGACCCGGCCGCGTCGCCCG
>PNOO01000322.1 GCA_013824905.1 Syntrophus sp. (in: bacteria)
ACCACGCTGGCCGCCTCGCCGGGGACGTTGATGAGGACCGACGTGATGGTCCCCCCGTACATCGCTCCGTAATAGATGGCCGCCAGCATGATGATGGCTGAAGTCGGTTCGAGTTTGAACGTGATGGGAATAAGGAGCGCCGTCCCGGCAGCGGGTCCCAGTCCCGGCAGGACGCCGATCAATGTCCCCAGGATACAGCCGATGGTGGCGAACAAGAGGTTCATTGGGGATAAGGCCGCTCCAAACCCCGTCATCAGATGCTGAAATACCTCCACACGTCCCCCTCTCTAATTAAATGAACCCCAAGAAACCCTTTGGTAACATCACCTGTAACAACCCGAACAGGTATGTGGTGCCGAAACTGGCGGCAACGGCAAGGACCAGGGTGAGCCACCAGGATTGCCGTCCCAACCTGCGCAGCAGGAAGATGCAGAATCCCATCATGGTCAGGCTGAAGCCCAAGGTGTTCATCAGAAGCAGAGATGCCACCAGCGCACCCATAATACTCAACATCCGTTTGATGCCTTCCCGATTCGGGATGAACCCGGCCGGCAAAGGTTCTGCCTGCCGACGGTAGTTCATGACGATCTGGGCAACGGACAAGACCATCAACAAGATCCCCAGCCAGAAGGAAAAAAACCCAGGGCCGGGACCGAAGTCGCTGCCGTAATAGTTGTGGTCCAGCGACTCATGGACGATAAAGACCCCAAAGGTGGCTAGGACTCCCCAGACGATGGTGTTGACCCGGCTCATTTGCGGTACAGTTCGATGAGCTGTTTCGCCCGATCGTTCTGGCTTTCCAGGAACTTACTGAACTCATCGACGCCCATGAACTTCAGGGTGAGCCCGGCCTTCTTCATTCTTTCCACGTGTTCCGGATCTTCCATCGCCTTTTTGATCGACTGCTCCATGTACCTCACGATCTCCATCGGGGTCCCAGCCGGAAACACGTACCCGCGCGTCGAGGAGGAAACGAGGTCGAAGCCTCTCTCCTTGAACGTCGGCACGTTTGGCAGATCCGGGTACCGCTGGTCCATCATCACCGCCAAGATCCGGGCCAGACCTGACTCAACCGACGGCAGGAAACCGCCGATATTATCGAAATTTACATCGGTGTGGCCGCCCAGGACCCGTGTGAGGGCCGTCGGGGTATCCTGCAGATGGATGGTGTTGAACTTGACGTTTGCCCGGCGCTCAACGTCCAATACCGCCAAGTGGTCATCGCTCCCGATCCCCGTCGTGGAGGCCTTCACCTGTCCGGGCCTTGCCTTCGCATCGTTGAGCAAATCCTCCAGCGTTTTGTAGGGACTTTCTTTCCTGACCAGGACAGCGCCCGGGTCCTGCACGTGGTTTGCCACGGGTTGGAAATCCTTCATGGAGAAGAGGGCCTTTCGAGTGGCGTCGAAGACGATGGTCTGCAGCTGTGGGATGTTGATCAGCGCCATTGTGTAACCGTCGGGTTTGGCGTTGTTCTTGAAGTCGGTCAACATCACCTGGCTGCCGGCGCCGGGTTTATTCTCCGCCAGGACGGGTTGCCCGATGATCTTCTTCAGGGATTCGGCCAAGAGACGCACACCCACATCGCTGCTTCCGCCGGCGCCGAAACCGATCTGGATTGTAACGGGCTTGTTGGGATAGTCTTTGGGTTTGTCAGCCGCCTGAACCTGCGTGAAGAATAGACCAAGGATCAACATCAGCCCCAGGGCCAAACACTTGCTGCTCTTTTTGTTCATAATTTCCTCCTCTTCAGATCTTATTAGGTTCAACAAGCTCGACAAATTGCATAAACACTATAGGGTTCGCTATTTCTCGCGCTTGCGCCCGGTGAAACACCTGATTCTAATTTCTCTTATATCACGGTCAGATCATTTGTCACAAAATAATATCTTTTCTAAAAGAGGGAAAGCTTTTTTTCATTCAAATCATTAGGGGATTCAAGAGACATCACACGTTTAGTATGTGATGTATGATATATTGCTGTACGGGGAAGCTGTCAAGGATAAATGATAATATGCCATGCATGTTTAAAGGGTTTGGAAATCAAGACTCCAGTAGGCCGACGGGAGTTCTGCGTCTTTTGCGGGTCTGACCTTCACTGTTGCCTCAATTGCACCTTCTATCTATGCGAGGGACGTCTATAATGATTGCCGGGAGCCACAGGCGGAAAGGGTCATTGTACAGGGACGGGATCCTTCGTTACCGTCGCCACGGCTGTGACCGGGAGATTTTTTGATCTGTTTGTGCCTTTTGGAAAAATCTGGGAAACAACCCAATTTCATGAAAAAAGTGGTTAGGGAAAAATCCCTAACCACTCGTTTTCACTATCTGGCGTCCCCACGGGGAGTCGAACCCCGGTTACAGGCGTGAAAGGCCCGTGTCCTAGGCCACTAGACGATGGGGACGTTCTTGATGTCAATCGG
>PNOO01000323.1 GCA_013824905.1 Syntrophus sp. (in: bacteria)
GCCCGCGAATCCTGCCTGGCCACCATTCCGTTGACATAATTGGCCGCCACCTTGGCTTCGATGGGTACGGTATCGGGATCGAGCCGACGCCATCGCGAAACGCAAGCGGTCACGCTGAGGTTTGCAGATTCCTGCCGGTATCCGAGCGCCTCTTCCTGAGTGAAAACAAAAACGGCCACCTGAATCCTTTTCTGGGGGGGAAGAATCGCAAAGGAGATATCGGGGTAGAAACCGAACAGCTTGATCAAGCCGCTGCGGAGTCCGCTGCGTTTCACCGTCTGCAGGATGGCCTCCTGTAACTCCGCTTTGGTGAGGGGCGGTTCCATCTCGAGCAGGGAAGCCGATTTCCAGAAACGCGAGACGTATTCGTCCAGACGGAAAACGGCCGGCCCGGCCTGGGTCTCGTGAAATCCGATCACCTCGAAGATCGCCGACCCCCTCCCGAAACTGTGGGACATGATGTGGACATTCGCCTCGTCCCAGGGGCGAAACTCTCCGCCCAGATACACAACCCGCTTATTCAACATGAATGAACCTCCTTAAGTGTCCGCCCCGGCGGCAGACGGCAGCAATTTATACGTTTTCCCCTTGGGAAAGGCCCGATTCCGAGAAGCCGAAGATGTGGAAAAAGATGCTTCAGGAAAAGGGTGGCATTTTCCCCGTTTTCTGCTATCCATAGGCGGCGCCTTAACAGAACTTTTTTCAAACGGTGCGCACTCTATCAGAAGACCGGGAGGATTACAACCATTTGAACAGGAATGAAAACAACAGGGAGAGCCTCATCACACTGGAGGACGTCACACTCCGCATCGGAGGGAAAATGCTCCTTCCCGGAACCTCATGGGAGATAAGGGCGGGGGAAAACTGGGCGATCTTGGGGTCCAACGGATCGGGCAAATCGGCCCTGGCCAGGGCGATCAAAGGGGACGTCCCTCATGTCCGGGGAAAACTGCTCCGTCATGACCCGGAGGCCGCAGGGACGAGGATCGGCTATGTCGCCTTCGAGCTTCAGGAGGAGATCCTCCTTCGCGAGGACCGCCAGGAGGAGGCCCGTTTCTTCAGCGGCAACAAGGGACACGCGCTCACGGCGGGGGAGATGCTGCTCAGGGATGACGGAAACCAGGCCGTCCTTGACCGTCTTGTGAAACTCCTGGGACTTCGCCCCCTTCTCGAACACGGGCTCCGGACGCTCTCCAACGGCGAATTCCGGAAGATCCTCATTGCCCGAGCCCTGCTCCGCTCTCCGAAGCTCCTGATCCTCGACGATCCGTTCGCCGGCCTGGACGTCGGCAGCCGGGAACTCCTTGCAAGAACGGTCGCCGATCTGATGAACCACGGGACACAGATCCTCCTCGTCACCCAGCGTATCGAGGAGGTCATCCCGGGGATTTCCCATGTGCTTCTCATCCAGGACGGCCGAGTGGCCCAGGCGGGGCGACGGAGCGACGTCCTAACGCCGGAGCGGATGAAATCGTTCCTGAACGACGGGAAACCCTTTTTGGAAAAACATTTGCCGGCCCTGCCTCTACCGGCAAAGCGGACGGCAACGGAGACGACCGCCGCCCCCCTGGTGGAGCTGAAGCACGTCGCCGTGGCCTACGGTGACCTCGTGGTCTTTAAGGACCTCAACTGGACCGTCCGGCGCGGTGAGAACTGGGCAGTCGTCGGGCCGAACGGCTCCGGGAAAACCACCCTCCTGGGCATGATCACGGGGGACAATCTGCAGGCCTACGCCAACGAGGTCTACCTCTTCGGGAAAAAAAGGGGCGAAGGGGAAAGCATCTGGGATATCCGGCGGAGGCTCGGCGTGGTCTCTCCTGAATTGCAGCTCCAATACCGGCATCCCGTCCCCGCCCGGGAGGTCATCCTCTCCGGTTTCTTCGATTCGATCGGCCTCTATCGGAAGGCCACAGAGGAGCAGGTCGCTCTCGCCGATCAATGGCTGGAATTCCTCGACATGACGGACAGGGCGGACAGACCGTTCAATCGCCTTTCCTACGGGGAGAAGCGGTTGATGCTCATCGTCCGGGCGATGGTCAAGACGCCGGAGCTCCTCATCCTCGACGAACCCTGCCAGGGGCTGGACCGGTCAAACCGGGAAATGGTCCTGGCGCTGATGCAGGGCATCGGAAGCGGGGGATCGACCGGCCTGATCTACATCACGCACCACCAAGAGGAACTGATCCCCTGCATCAACCATGTCCTGAAGCTGCAAAAGGTCGGTCATGAGATCATAAGCCGCTTGACAGGCCCAGGCCCTGACAGTCCCGAGAAGAACTCCCTGCAGAAAGCAGCCCGCTGAGGTCGCCGGGGGAAAAGGGGAGACCGGCGAAAAGCCGTTTCTCAAGCTTCTCCGTCTTTTCCCAGAGGAGGAGGATGTTCCTCTTCCGCTCCGGACTGCTGCCA
>PNOO01000324.1 GCA_013824905.1 Syntrophus sp. (in: bacteria)
TGATCAATGGCGGGATCGTGGTCTTCGAGATGGTTTTCGGCCTGATGATCCAGAGCATGGCGCTGATCTCGGACGCTGTCCACAATCTGAGCGACATCGCCGCGATGATTTTCAGCTATTGGGCGGAGAAGGTCTCCCGCCGTCCCGCGAATACGGCAAAAACATATGGTTACCGCAAAATCGAATTTATCGCCGCTTTTATCAACAGCATTGTCCTTTCCGTCGTTATCGCCTTCGTCTTCTGGGAGACCCTCAAGAGGTTCACGGCGCCGATGGAAATCCCCGGGAAGGAGATGCTCTGGGTCGCCGTCGTGGCGTTCGTCGGAAACGGGGCGGCCACGCTGCTTCTGCAGAAAATTTCAGTGCGGAACTTCAACATGAAAAGCGCCTGGCTCCATTCGCTTCAGGATGCGCTGTTTTCCCTCGGGGTCATTGTCGGCGCCCTGCTGATCACCTTCTTCGGCTGGCGTCTTGTCGATCCTATCCTCTCGCTGGCGATCTGCATCGTCATTGCCCGCGAAATCTACAAGATCGTCCGGCAGGCGGTCAACTCTCTGCTGGATGCAGTGCCTCCCGGCATCGATTTCATTGAGGTCAGGAATGATCTGTTGACATTGAAAGGTGTGGCGGAGGTCAACGATCTCCACATCTGGCAGACCGGCGCCGAGCAGAAGCTGCTCTCCGCCCACCTGCGGATGACGGAGGAATCATCGGGCAGCGAAGCGATCGTCCGTTCAGCGCAGGAATTGCTGCTCCACAAATACGGGATCAACCATACGACGCTCCAGATTTTACCTTACTCTGTTAAGAGGATGGAGCACTGCAACCACTGCAATTGAGGAGGGAACGCGTACTGCGTCCCGGCCATCGGCTTGCGTGCTTAAGTGGCCGACCGATGCGGCTACGGCGATTGGTCCGCCGCGCCGGCGACCTCTGTCACCCGAGCAGGGGCACACTTGTCTGCTCCCGGCGGTGCTCCATTAATTTCATCGGCGCATCACTGTATACCGGTCCGATTATCGTAGCAATGAAGGCGCAAAGAACCCCGGCCCGGCTGCCGCCACGAACATTAAGATAGCAGCGAGCAGCCGCCGGGGTTTGCACTTGAACCTCATCGGGATCGTTGAATGGCGATTTCTAACGGTCTCCTTCGCAGATCGCTCATTGCCATGAATACTTGACGACCGGCGCATTCGGATCCTTTGCGAAGTCCTGCATTGAGCCGTCATAGGCCTTCACGTCTTTGTAACCGAGAATCTCTCTCAGGACAAACCACCATCCCGAACAGAGTCTCCCCGTATCGCAGTAGATGATTGTCTCCTTTGAAGTGTCCTTGCCGATCACACCTGCGGCCATTGCCCCAAGATCCTCCTTGTTTTTGAAGGTTCCATCCTTGGCAAAGATCCAGGGCGAAGGCAGACTGACAGCCCCCTTTATGTGACCTGCTTTTTCCACAATATCGAGTTTAGACGCACCAAAGAAAAAATCGGGCATTCTCGTATCAATGATGTTTGCTTTGCCGATTTTGCTTACGACGTACTCTTTTGTCGCGAAGAGGGCCTTGTTCACCTTCCCTTTATATTCCCCCGACTTTGGCTTCACTACTTCCGTGGAGAGGGTCTTCTTGTCGTCTTTCCATTTATTGAAACCGCCGTCGAGGACGGCGACGTTTTCAATGCCCGCGTAGATAAGCGTCCAGGCCACCCGGGTCATGTTTACAAGGTCGGGCGCGGTATCGGTCTTGCCGACAACCACGACGTGGGAACCGGCTTTTATCCCCGCTGATCCGATCACATCGAAGAGATCGTCATCTTCGGGAAGTTCATTGTCAAGCCCCTTCTTCTTAATGGCCCACGATCCGTAGAACACATTGATGGAATTCGGGATATTGCCCTCCTTGTACTCCTCCACCTTGCGGATATCCACCACGATCAGGTTGGAATTGTTTAGGTTTTTCTCCAACCAATCCCTCGAAACGACCGGTGCGATGTCCCTCGCAAATACCGCAAACGGCAATGCGATCATTAAAGCCAGCAGGAAACAGCACAATCCTAATCTTCTCATCTTCATAAAAACCTCCTATTTCTTAATGGGTTTGGGTGTATAAATCAGCGCTTCGTTTGCCTTGGACCCGTCTTTGATGAGCTTTTCTTTTGTAAGAAAACCCTCCTTATCAACATGGCAAACGTCGCAGGACCGCGTTCTCTCTGTTCGTTTTTTTATGTTATGAGGGACAGTGTCCCAATAATTCGGCAGGAGATCAAAATTTTCCATCTTAATCCCTGCCGACAGAAAGGTATCCCTGATGGTCGGAATTACCCGCAGAGTTGTGATTGTTTTCTTATCGCGGGGATTGAGACCCAGGATAAAACCGGGTTTTGA
>PNOO01000325.1 GCA_013824905.1 Syntrophus sp. (in: bacteria)
GACGAGGGACGAAGCGCAACGCAGCATCCGGGCTTTTTCCGAAGTCGTCATGTTCTCACCTGTCCGTTTCCATATATGATGAATTTTGTGGTGGTCAGTTCTTCCAGCCCCATCGGCCCGAAGGCGTGGAGCTTGGTCGTGCTGATGCCGATCTCGGCCCCCAGCCCCAGTTCGAAACCGTCGCTGAAGCGCGTGGAGGCGTTGACGAGGACCGTCGAGGAATTGACCTCGCGGAGAAAACGCTGCGCCCGTTCGTAGCTTTCGGTGACGATTGCTTCGGTATGGAGGGAACCGTACTTTTCGATGTGGGCGATCGCCTCGTCGAGATTGCGGACCACGCGGACCGAGAGGATCAGGTCGAGGTATTCCCGATACCAGTCGTCCTCTGCCGCCGCCTCCGCATCCGGCAGGATCTTTCGCGTCCGCTCGCAGCCCCTGATGACTACGCCGGCCTCCCGGAGCGGGCCGGCCACTTGCGGCAGGAACGTGGGCGCGATCGCTTCGTGGACGAGGAGGGTTTCCATCGCGTTGCAGACCCCGGGTCTTTGTGTTTTCGCATTTATGCAGATCCGGACGGCCATTGCCGGGTCGGCCCCTTCGTCGACGAAGACATGACAAACCCCTTTGTAGTGCTTGATGACGGGAATTCTGGAATCCCGGACCACGGCGCGGATCAGCTCTTCTCCGCCGCGAGGGATGATGACGTCGATGAACTCCTCAAGCTGGAGGAGCTCGTAGACCGCTTCCCGATCGGTCAGGGGGACGATCTGAATCGCCGTCTCGGGAATAGAAACCTCCTTAAGAACGTTCTGGAGTATCCGGCCGATGGCCAGGTTGGAGAAAATCGCCTCTGAGCCGCCGCGCAGGATGACGGCATTGCCCGATTTCAGGCAAAGGGCGGCTGCATCGGCGGTGACATTCGGACGGGATTCGTAGATGATGCCGATCACGCCGAGGGGGATCCGCATCCGGCCGACGGTCAAGCCGTTCGGCCTCTGCCACATGGACGTCACCTCACCTACGGGATCGGGCAGGGAGGCCACCTCGCCAAGACCCCGTGCAATTCCCCCGATGGTCTCCTCCGTGAGCGTGAGGCGGTCGATCACCGCCCCGGAAAGGCCGAGGGCGCGGGCGCCGGCGATGTCCCGGGCGTTTTCCCTGAGAAGGAACTCCCGGTTGGACTGGAGGGCGCCGGCCATCGCGACGAGCGCCCGGTTCTTGACATCCGTGGAGATTCTGGCGAGGATGCCGGAGGCCTGTCTGGCCTGCCTGCCCATCTCCGCCATCTGTGATCCGATATCGGTCATGCCGCTCATCCTTATTATTCACCCTCGAAGGCAAAGGTCACGATTGAACCTCCCTTCAAAGATCCATCTTCGACGTTGACAAATCCAGCGATATTCGTATAAGAACCGCCCATCTCCCGTGACAAAAGCGGACCCCGGCAATTTACAGGACCAGGCGGGCCGTGTCAAGGTCATTTGCTCGGCCATTTGCGGGATGACGGTTCTCGTAGAGCGGCATTATCCGATGCACGGCGGGCTTTTTTGTCTCAAGGAACGTGTACATGCAAAATATCCGTATCAGAGCAGGCCGACTGGCCTATGAGCAGATCCGGGACGGTGGCTTCAACCTGGACCGTATCGGGAGCTATTTCGGCCCCGCGGGAGGTCCCCGGTGGCTCGTCGCAAGCGGCTTCGATCTGACCCTTCTGAAGGAGGGCCTGTTGGGAAGGACGCTGCCGGTCTGGCTGGTCGGCGCCTCGGCCGGGGCCTGGCGTTTTGCGGCCTGGTTGCAGCCGGAGCCGGTTAAAAGCTACCTCGCCCTTCGGGAAGCGTACATCTCGGCGAACTACGGGAGGAAGGACACTCCTGGGGCGATCCTCCAGTCCCTGACCACGCTTATCTCCAGCTATATCGAGGATGACGCCCTTCCCTTTGCCCTGACCAACAAACGATATCGCCTGGCGATCCTGACCTGTCGGATGAAGCATCTGATCGCCTCCGAGCGGCCCTGGGTTCAGAAGGCGGGATTCATCCTCAGTTTTCTGGCCAATGCCCTTCACCCTTCGCTGATCCATTATTTTGCCGAGCGGGTCGTCTTCTACTACGGATCCAGACCTCCCGATTTCTGCCTGCAAAAAGAGTTCCGGGGCCGCTTCATCCCTCTTTCCGAGATCAATTTCAAGTCCGCTGTGATCGCCTCCGGTGCGATCCCGATCGCGGTCGGAGGCGTCAGGGACATCTTCGGCGCGCCCGACGGGATCTACCGCGACGGAGGGTTTCTCGACTACCACATCAATCAGGATTACACGACCCGAAACGACGGGCTGACCCTCTTCTTCCATCATCAGGAGCGGATCATCCCCGGCTGGATGGA
>PNOO01000326.1 GCA_013824905.1 Syntrophus sp. (in: bacteria)
AGTTTTCGAAAGCGACTGAAGATATGGTGGAGTTTGCCGACAAGTGTCTTGCGGCGTCATCTCTCCATGCATGACCCCGTTTGGCAATGATTGAACCAACTGAACCCATTCGTCATGATGAAAGGAGAATCCCATGAAACAATTAAAAGAGTGGTTTGTCCCCTGGTTGCTCACTGCAAGGGAATACAACACTGCCATACTCGACAAGGCCTGGGCGAAACCCGATTACGGCCGTCTGATGCTCAATGAAAATCCTATCCCCCCATCGGACAAGGTGATCAAGGCGGTCGCCGATATCCTCTCCAAAGGAAACCGCTATCCGGACAGCATGCTTCTATTGCGGACCAAGCTGGGGAAGCTCCACAACCTCGGACCGGACAATATCGGTCTGTGCAACGGATCCTCCGAGATCATCGATTGCATGATGCGGATCTTTCTCCAGCCCGGCGACGAGTTCATCATCTCCACGCCCACCTTCGAGCTTTTCCCGCCGCGGGCGGAACTGGCGGGTGGGAAGGTCGTCTCCGTTCCGCTGCGGAAAGAGGATCTCCAGTATGACGTGGATGCCATGCTCAAAGCGATCACCCCCAAGACCAAGGTGATCCTCGTCATTAACCCCAACAACCCGACGGGCATCTTCATTGACGACAAGGACCTGATCCGTTTCTGCGAAACGGGAATCCCCCTGTGCATTGACGAAGCCTATCTGGACTACCATCCCGAGATACCCTCCAAAGACTTCCTGCTCAAGAAGTATCCCCAGGTCTTCCTCTCACACACCTTTTCGAAGGCTTACGGCTTTGCAGGAATCCGCTTCGGGTACGTGGTGGGGACGGAAGAGATGGTCAAGGCCTTTAACGCCATGTTCCTGCCCTGGAACGTGAGCCTGATGGCCATGGCGGCGGCGGAGGCGATCCTGGACAACCCGGGGGAGGTTGCGGCGAAGGTCAAACACAACAATCGCTGGATGGATATCTTTACCAAGGAACTGGTGCAGGTCGGCCTGAAGCCCTTCCCGGCGCACGGAAACTACATGCTCATCGACGCCACGATGACCGGCAAGACCACCGCCGAGATCCTTGATGCCGGACTGAAGATGGAGAAGATTTTCCTCAAGAGCATCAAACCGATCCACGGAAAGGACGGCTATTTCCGGGTGACCCCGGGCGTGGACGAGGAAAACGAGCGATTTGTCCGCTTTGTCCGGAACTATTTCGGGAAGAAATAATCTTGCAGATCTATGTATGCCTGAAACATGTTCCCGACACCGCGGCTAATATCAGGCCTCTGGGGGGGGCGGAATTTGACGAATCCGTCAAGTTCATCGTGAATCCCTACGACGAATACGCGCTGGAGCAGGCCCTCATCATCCGGGAAAGCGGCTCCGGCGCCGAGGTCATTGCGGTCACGGTCGGCAAGGAGGCTGCGGCATCCACTCTGCGGGCGGCCCTCGCCATCGGCGCCGACCGGGCGATACACGTCAGGACGGAGACCTATTTTACGGATGCCATCGAGACGGGACGACTCCTCCACAGAGCCATTTCCCTGGACGGTTCCCCGGATCTGATCCTGACCGGCCGGCAGTCGATCGATACGGAAGGGATGCAGATTCCCTACAGACTGGGGGTTTTCTTTGATATGCCGGTGGCCGTGAACGTGGTGGCCTTTTCCATGGCCGAGGGTCTGATCACTGTGGAGCGGGAGATCGAAGGGGACGTCCGCGAGGTGATCGAGATGGCCATGCCTTGCATCATCGGCGCAACAAAAGGGCTCAACCGCCCGCGTTGCGCCACCCTGCCGGATATGATGAAGGCGAAAAAAAAGGAGATCCGTGTGATTCCCCGGGCCGATCTCGGCACGGCGCCAAACCTGCCGGCCGTGGGACTCATGGAGCTTCAACCGGCGCCGGACCGCGGCCGGGGGATGATGCTGGAGGGCTCTCCGGACGAAATGGCGCGGGAGCTCTTGCGTCACCTCAGGGCAAACCATACTCTGTAAATTCGAGAATCGGAAACCATGGCGAAGATCGGCGTTCTCATTGAAACCAAAGACGGGGAGGTCAGGAAGACGTCCCTGGGCGTCCTGACGGCGGCGAGGCAGGACCCGGAAGGGGAGGTGTACGCCCTTCTTCTGGATCCAGACGCTGAGGGGTGTCGCGGGTTGTTGAAGCAGTACGGCGCGGACAGGATTGTGGCAATCCAAACGCCGGAGGCGGAGATCGACTCCTTTCCGGAGGGGCAGGCCGCAGCGCTGGTATCCGCCGTCGATCATTTCCAACTCGATGCCCTCCTTGGGTC
Organism: Syntrophus sp. (in: bacteria); assembly: GCA_013824905.1. Taxonomy (GTDB): domain Bacteria; phylum Desulfobacterota; class Syntrophia; order Syntrophales; family UBA5619; genus JAKAFS01. Next base: position 2,298 of record PNOO01000326.1, read on the forward strand.
GTCCGGCCAGACCGGAAGGGATCTGCTGGCGCGGGTCGCATCGCTCAACGGGG
>PNOO01000327.1 GCA_013824905.1 Syntrophus sp. (in: bacteria)
CATTCCTTGAGAAGCGAGCCTTATATACCGTTGATCACGAATATGTCAAGCGACAAATGAGGGAAATGGCAAAAATTAATGCGGAATCATCGGGGCGATTCAAATACTACAGGCTCGCGCAGGATGGCCTCCCTTGCCTTTGCGGCCAGTGCCGATGTTTCCGGGTGAGTTTCCCGAAGGGATTGGATCTGCCGAAGGTTATCGGCCGTCCTCATGATCAGCATCGCCATATCTCCGTCGGCAATTCCCGTCTTACGAATGATCCGGTTCCAGTCGCCTCCAGCCGCCCATTCGTAGATCACCGCCGCCGGCCAGAGAAACAGGGGAGCGATGGGAAAGCCTCCCGCCTTCAGCCTCTCCATGAGATCCGAGAGGGTGGCAATCATCCGGTCATATGCGCGGGTCAGGCGTCGGGGGAGCTCCTTACGGATGACGGCAAGATCCTGGTCTCCGTCATAGACGAAAGGGGCAATGACGGCGGCCAGAAGCTTTTCATCGTCATGGGGAAAGGTGTTTTTCCGGAGGCATTCAGCGATGAAAAGGGGCTGATCCAGACGGAGTTTGGATGCCCAGATCCCGTTGTCCGTCAGGCGGTCCGCACCGTCTACGAATCCTTCTTCCTTAAGCAGGCGGAGGTGCCTCTGGAAATCGGTCCAGAGATCCGACTGCTCCCCCCGTGGATGTCCCTCAGTCTCCCCGTGATGTCTCTGGTAACTCGCCAGAGACTTTGCGAAGATCTCCCGGATGTCATCGGGCGTTTGGGAGAGGAGGAGATTGAGGACCATCGAAAAGTCGCTCCGGATCCGGCTCTCGATCGCTTCCGGTTTCCTCAGAAGGAGCTTCCGGATGTGGACAAGGTCCATGAACCGCCCCGGAACGGCCAGCATAAATCCCACACGGTCCTGCCCCCGTCTCCCCGCCCTTCCCGTCATCTGGTGGAATTCTGTGCCGGAGAGGGGGGCGAACTCATGGCCGTTGAAGAGGTCGGAATTCATCAGGACGATTGTCCGGGCGGGGAAATTGACGCCTGCCGCGACGGTAGAGGTGGCGAAGATGGCCTGCAAGTGTCCTTGCTTCATCATCGTTTCCACGAGGAATTTCCAGGCGGGGAGCTGTCCGCCGTGATGGGCGGCCACATGGGCCGTCCGGAGTTCGTCAAGCTGTCGATGGCTCCGGAGGTAGGGAAAACGGTCGAGCAACGCGTCCAGCTCCCGCAGGAAGGCCTCGTCCTCCGTCTCCGTTTGGTCCGACGCGGTGTTGCACGTTCTCAGGGCCGCATCGCATTCGGCGCGGGACTTGAGAAAAAAGATCGCCGGGAGAAGGTGAAACTGCCTGAGGACATCGATCATCTCACCGAACGGCCGGCCTCCCTGCTCGGGACGGCCATAAAACCGCCTGCCGATGAAATCACCGATTTTCCCGAAGAGCCGGTTCTGATCGACCAGGGGCATGAGGCGGCCCGAGGGGTGAAGGAAGAGGGGGTAGAGAGGGACGGGCCGCGTCTCCTCCCGGATGATCCGGCAGGGTCTCCCCCGGACGGAGGCGAGCCAGGCGGCGATCTGATCGCCGTTGCCGATGGTCGCTGAAAGGAGCAGGAGGTTGATCCGGACGGGGAGGTAGATCATGATCTCCTCCCAGACAACCCCGCGGTCCCTGTCCCCTAGAAAGTGCGCCTCGTCGAGGATGACCAGATCGCAGTCCAGATTTTCCCCCGTGTGCATCGCGTCGTAGAGCTGATTCCGGAGGATCTCGGTGGTTCCGACGATGATCGGGGCGTCGGTGTTCTCTTTTGTGTCCCCTGTGACGATGCCGACATTCACCGGGTCGAAGAGGTGGCCGAATTCGACCCATTTGGCATTGGTCAGGGCCTTCAGGGGAGATGCGTACCAGCAGCGCCCGCCCTTCAGGAAGATAGATCGGATCGCCTCTTCGGCGATCCAGGTTTTCCCCGAGCCGGTCGGGGCCATGACAAGACAGTCGTCGGCGCGGATGGCGTCAAGCGCTTCCAGTTGAAAGGGATCCGGCCGGAACTTCACGGCAGGCGGCTTGCCGATTTTCGCAAACACAGGCTTCAGCAGCGGGTCCGCTTCGGGTTTCATCCGAAGACGGGGCCGTGTCTGTCTGCCCCGGGGGGCGATGCCTAAGGAAGCTTTCTTCTTGCGGATTCCGACGGCCGCTGCACCTGAACGGCGATGGGATCGTTTACGCGTCATGGTTCATGTCGGTTCCGGTACCCCCTTCAGCGGCCCGTGGGTTTCTTGGGGATACGCCCCGTCGTGATGCATTCCGAACGGAGGCGGCGCCCGAGGATGCGCTCGTACATCTGGCCGGTCTCCAGGAGTCGGTCT
>PNOO01000328.1 GCA_013824905.1 Syntrophus sp. (in: bacteria)
GAAGTCGTCACAAACGGTGTCGATCTTGCCGGTTTCCGGCCGCGCGAAAAAGATCCTGAACTGACGGCGCATTTCGGCTTGACGGGTCAATTTGTCGCGGGATATGTGGGCACCCACGGGATGGCCCATGCCCTGGAGACGATTCTCGACGCGGCCGATCGGATCCGGAAGATGAATGGAGGTAATGTCTTTCGCTTCATCCTGTTGGGGAATGGCGCCCGGAAACAGGTCTTGGTGAAAAAGGCTGCCGAGATGGGGTTGACGAACGTCATCTTTATCGACACCGTACCCAAAGCGCAGGTGGCCCGCTACTGGTCGCTTTTGGACGTATCGATCATCCATCTCAAAAAGACGGAGCTTTTCACCACAGTCATTCCTTCAAAACTGTTCGAGTGTATGGGAATGGGAATCCCCGTCCTGCATGGCGTTGCGGGCGAATCGGCCACCATTGTTGAAAAAGAAGCCGTCGGCCTTATCTTTGAACCGGAAAATGCCGATAATCTCTGTGAAAAGTTGATTACACTGAAGCGTGATAGCGATTTCTACCGGCGCTTGAGGCAGAATTGCCTCAGCGCCGCCCATCGGTACGATCGAACCGTACTGGCCGGGAAGATGCTTGCTGTTTTGGTTGAAACCACGACTTGCAGAAAATGACATGACCACCATCCTTTTTGCCTTCATCGTCGCTGTTGTTCTCTCGCTGGTGCTGACGCCCGTGGCCACATGGCTGGGAGTGCGACTGGGGGCCGTCGACATTCCCACGGCGCGAAATGTCCATACCCGGCCGATCCCCCGGAGCGGCGGCCTGGCCATTGCGCTGGCCTTCGGTCTGTCGCTCATTGCTAGCGTATTGCTCATGACGCAGGTTTCTGAACTGTTTGTCTGGAATCAGCGGCGGGCGTTCGGCCTTCTGGGCGGGATCGTCGTTTTCACCGTGGGGTTCTTCGATGATTTTAAGCGGCTGGAACCTAGGATCAAGTTCCTGACCCAGATTCTGGCTGCCTCGCTGGCCTATTACGGGGGGGTGCGGATCGAGGCCTTCGCTGTGGACGGGATGGGGTTCCACTTCGGAATCCTGAGCTGGTTCATCACCATTTTCTGGTTTTTGCTGCTGATCAATGCCGTCAATCTGATCGACGGCCTGGACGGCCTGGCCGCCGGGGTCGCCTTCTTCACGAGCGCGGTGATGGTGATTCTGGGCATCATGCAGGGCAATTTCTTGGCCGCGCTGGAGTTTGCCGCCCTCGCCGGGGCGCTTCTGGGTTTTTTGCGTTACAACTTCAACCCGGCAAGCGTCTTCATGGGCGACGGGGGAAGTTACTTCATCGGGTATACGATTGCCGCGCTTTCCATTCTGGGATCGATCAAAAGCCAGGTGGGGGCCACGCTCCTCATCCCCCTTCTGGCCCTCGGGGTGCCGATCTTCGATACGATCCTCTCACCTGTGCGTCGCTGGGTCCTCGGGCAGCAACTTTTCCGGCCGGACAAGGGGCACATCCATCACCGCCTGGTGGCGATGGGGCTGTCTTCGCAAAGGGCGGTCCTGATTATCTACGGCATCTCGTTTACCCTGTGCGCGCTGTCGCTCCTCCTGATCAACCTCCGCAACGAGATGGTCAGCCTGCTTCTGATCATCCTGGGGGCAACGGCATTCATCGTCGTCCGGAAGATGGGCTACCTTGAGTACCTGGCCACAGACAAACTTTTTGGGTGGCTCCAGGACCTGTCGGAGGAGGTTGGTCTCTCCCGGGATCGTCGGAGCTTCCTGAGCCTCCAGATCGAGATGGACCACGCCCGAAGCATGGAAGAACTCTGGAGCGACATCTGCCGGGCGCTGGAGATGATGCGGTTCGACCGGGGGGAGTTGCACCTTTACGGCTATGGAGAAAGTCCTGGCGGACCGGCCGTAAATCCAGGGCAGATCTCATTTTTCTTTGGCGGGAGTCCGAATGTGGACCCCTTACCAGAATCCGGGTACGGATGCCGCTCCATACGGATCTGGACGCGTGAGCACCTCGACATCAGGGACAACACCGGCGACGACGGGCTGCTCCGCATCGAGATCCCCATCGGCGTAGGCAATCCGACCGCGGCCAAATTCGTTCTGTTTAAGAACCTGACGCTGGAACCCGCACAACCCTACACCCTGCGCCGGGTCGAGTACCTGCGGCGTTCCGTAACAGGCGCGGTGAAGCGGCTCAACCCCTCGCTGGAAAATAGAAAATAGGGACAGCGCCCATTTAATTTAATGGGGGGGGCTCCCCTAATTTATTTGGAAAATAGAAAATAGGAAGAAAATAGGGACAGGAAGAAAATAGGGACAGAAACCTAATTT
>PNOO01000329.1 GCA_013824905.1 Syntrophus sp. (in: bacteria)
CGGATAGACGCATTGAAGAAAGCCGTCCAGGGTGCGAAACCCGGGGTTTGCACCGAGCGGGCCATGATCTGGACGCGGTACTTCAAAGCCCGGGAGAATCGGAAGAAGTCGCCCTATATTCAGATCGCGGAGGCATTGACGGATGTCCTGAAAAACAAATCGATCCGGATCTATCCCGATGAACTGATCGTGGGCAATTATTCGTCCCGGCGGGTGGGAGGCGCCATCTACCCAGAGCTCCACGGCGTTCCGGTCATTGCCGAGGCGCACACGTTCGCCAAAAGGAAGACGAATCCGCTGGAAATGTCAAACAAAGAGCTGCGGCAACTGCTCTCTATCGTCCCCTTCTGGCTCCCGCGATTTCTCGCGATGAAACTGGACACGGGATGGTTAAGAAAGCTGGCCCTCATCGCCGATCAGCTGACGGCAAAATTCTATCTTATCAATGAACTGGGAGGGGTGGGCCACATTGCCCCGGATTACGGGAAAATCATCGCCGTCGGCACAGAGGGGATCGCGGCCGAGGCCGCAGGATTTCAGAAGGATGCTTCCCCGGGATCGGAAGCGTGGTGTTTCTATGAAGGGGTGAAGATTATCGCCGATGGCCTCGCCCGCTTCGGCCAGCGGTATGCCGGCCTGGCCCGGGAAATGGCCGCGGAAGAAAAAGAGCCGCAGCGGAAAATGGAATTGGAAACCATCGCGGAGGTGTGTCAACGGGTGCCCCGCCTGGGGGCCAGGACATTTCATGAGGCCCTTCAGTCCCTCTTCTTTGCCCAGATCGCTATCAACCTGGAGAGCCTGGACAACGGCATCTGTCCGGGCCGGATCGACCAGTACCTCTACCCCTACTACCGGACCAGCCTGGGTGATCCCTCCTTCTCACCGCAGCAGGCGAAGGAACTTCTCGCCGCCTTCTCGATCAAGATGGCGGAGATCATCCCTGTCTTTTCGAAACCCATGATGAGGTTCCACGGAGGCATGTTCAACGGGCAGGTGGTCACCGTGGGAGGGGTGGACGAAAGCGGCAACGATGCGGCCAATGAGCTCAGCGATCTGCTGCTCGAAATCATGGATGAGCTCCGGATGCGTCAGCCGAATTTTCACGCCCGGGTGCACAAATCATCCAGCGAGGCGTTTAGAAATAAAATCAACCTGACCTTGGCTTCCGGCAGCGGTTCGCCGGCCCTCTACAACGACGAGGTGATCATCGCGGCCCTCTGCAGGCACGGCTACAAGACGGCCGATGCGAGAAACTACACCGCCGTCGGATGCGTGGAGCCCGTCTGCCAGGGGAAGAGCTTTTCTTCCACCGATGCGGCCCTCGTCAACGTCCCCATCATGCTGGAGCTGGCCCTCAATGAGGGGCGGCGCTTCGGTTCGTTTTTCCGGAGCGGCCGTAAGACAAAAGCGGCAAGCAGGATGAAATCCATGGAGGATGTCCGGGAGGCCTTCGAAGCGCAGCTCAATTTCTTTGTCCAGCGCTTGATCGGTGATCTGCACCTCGTGGAGCAGGCCAATCACAAAGAGCATCCCACGCCCCTGAGCAGCATGCTGCTCGATGGCTGCCTCAAATCGGGCCGATGTTCCACCGGCGGCGGCGCCGTTTACAATTTTTCCGGCATTCAGTGCGTGGGGCCTGCCGACACGGGCGACGCCCTCTATGCCATAGACAGAGCCGTTTTTCAGGAACGGAGAATGACCCTGACCGGGCTGGTGGAACTCCTGCGGAAGGACATCCCGGATGAGAAATGGCTGTTGTACTTCAGGGGCCTGGAAAAATTCGGCAACGACGAACCGGAGGCGGACGCATGGACCCGATACGTCATCACCGCCTTCGACAGCGCGCTGAGCAAATATACGAGCGTCAGGGGAGGCCGGTATGTGACCGGCATCTACTCTGTCACGGCCCATCAGTATTTCGGGAAGATCACGGGCGCCATGGCCCACGGACGCCGGCGGGCAGAGGCCTTCGCCTCCGGGATCGCCCCGGTGAACGGCATGGATCGGAAAGGCCCGACGGCCCTCTTGAACTCGGTCAACAGCATCGATTTTACCCGGATTGCCAATGGGGTCAACTTTAATCTCCAGTTTGACCAGGCCCTCTTGAAGGGTGAAAAAGGGGCCTCTCTGCTTGACGCTTTACTGAAGATTTACTTCGCGCGGGGAGGAATGCAGGCCCAGGTGAATGTATTCGATCCCCGGATCCTGGCGGAAGCGAGAAATGACCCGCACAAATATCCACATCTGCTGGTTCGCGTTTCCGGATATTCCGCCTATTTCAACGACCTGGCGCCGG
>PNOO01000330.1 GCA_013824905.1 Syntrophus sp. (in: bacteria)
TAATAGATGTACCACATTTCCTGTCGGATTTCTGCTGCTTATTAAGATCGAATCATCCCGTCGGTTCTTTATCACCGCGTCCCCGCGCACTTTCCAGGTTATGGACATGCACGTGCTGCCCGCTTCGGATATCCCGCGTGGCAATGCCGATGGACTCGCCGTATTTCATGATGAGAGCGCCTTTCTTGATATCCCGGATCGCAAATTTGTGACCGAACTTAATCCTTTCCCTGATGCGGATAGTCAGCCTGTCGCCGGCAATCGGCAATTCAACCTCCGTATGAGGCTCGATATCCTGCATCACAGTGGCCGCATTTTCACAGGACCGGATCACTTCATAACAGCGGGCGGAAACCTGCGGATTGACCGCCCGGGCGGCAATCAGATGCTCGGCGCCGATCAGTTCCGTCGTTTCGGCAAGGATGACGGACCCGCCGGCCTGATTATATATAAATCAGAAGATATTGCATCCTATTTCATCGGGTGCCCCTTTTGAGAGATCGCAGAAAAATAGATCCTCCTGATCCGCGAGAAATGAATTTCGGCCTTAAAACAGTTGACAGGTTAGGCCTCGCCTCATATACTTCGCCCGAAGATTTTAAGGATTTTCCGATCGGATGATTGCTCTTAACTATGCGGGAGGGATGCTATGGAACCGAAGATCGCCAAGAAGGGGCCTTACGTGATGGATATGAAACCGGGGAAGTATTACTGGTGCAGCTGCGGCCATACCGAAACCCAGCCTTTCTGTGACGGCTCCCACGAGAGACTGGGCGCCGGAATGACACCCGTGGAAACGGAGATCAAAAACCCCAAGACGGTTGCCTGGTGCGGTTGCAGACGCACCGCCAAGCCGCCGTTCTGCGACGGCGCGCACAACAAACTGTAACCGAGCGGTTGCCGCTTATCATCCATATGCTCGATGACCTGTGCAGCCATGATTCGAAGACCGGATCATCAAGGGGTTATTCGACGAACTGTGGAGAGTGAACAATGATTTGCCCCTGGTGGTTGTGTTACAGCTTCGACAATCCCCTGCGCCGCATATTCCATGATCCGGAGCGCCTCCTTGATCCTTATGTAAGGCCCGGGATGACCGTCGTCGATATCGGCTGCGGGATGGGATATTTCACTATCGGTCTGGCGAAGCTGGCGGGTCCTGGAGGGAAGGTCATCGCCGTCGATCTCCAGCAGCAGATGCTGGACGCCCTGGGAAGACGGGCCCGCCGGGCGGGGATGGCCGACCGGATCATTCTCCACCGCTGCCGGAAGGAGAGCCTGGGGGTCGAGGCGCCTGCCGATTTCGTCCTTGCCTTCTGGATGGCCCACGAAGTTCCGGACGCGCCCCACTTCTTCAGAGAAATATTTACCCTCCTGAAAACGGGAAGTCGCCTCCTCCTTGTCGAGCCGAAAGTCCATGTGACGCGGAGCAGCCTTGAACGGACCCTCGCGGTGTGCCGGGAAACGGGATTCCAGGTTCTTGAAGAACCCGCAGTGGCCCTGAGCCGAGCCTTTCTTATGGGTAAAGGGTGAAGGAAGATGGGGATCAAGGTCGGATCGTTCGAGTTCAATCTGCGGGAACTGGCCGGATCGATGGGGGACTTCGGGACGCTCTTTCCCCTTGCCATCGGCTACATCGCCGTCTGCGGCCTTGACCCGGCGGGATTCCTTGTGATGATGGGGCTCGCGAATATCGCGACCGGCCTTATCTACAAACTCCCCATGCCCATCGAACCGATGAAGGTCCTGGCCGTCGTCGCCATCGCCCAGCACTGGACACCGTCTTTGATCTATGCCTCGGGTTTTGCAATGGGGATTGTCTGGGTCTTCTTAGCCGTCACGGGGATCATCGACCGTCTCGCGAAGATCACTCCGAAGAGCGTCGTCCGGGGAATCCAGGCGACCCTCGGGATACTCCTCGCCATCGAGGCGGTCAAGATGATCTCGACCGGCTGGATCCTGGGGATCGTTGCGATCGTGATCGTCCTTGTCCTCAAGGATAGCCGCTACGCCCCCGCCGCCGTAGTCCTGATGCTCCTCGGGATTGCCCTGGTCGCCTTCCGGGGGCAGCTGCCTCCGGCGAACCTGATCCGCTTTACGCCGCCGCCCCTCACCGGCTTCAGCCCCCGGGAAGTCTGGGATTCGCTCGTCCTCGCCGGATTTGCCCAGATCCCGCTCACGATCACCAACGCGACGATCGCCACCTCCGCCCTGATCGCCGCCTACTGGCCGGAGAAACCGGTCAGTGTGAAAAAACTCTCCTGGAACCAGGGGGTCATGAACCTGGTCCTTCCC
>PNOO01000331.1 GCA_013824905.1 Syntrophus sp. (in: bacteria)
CCTCCAGATCCACCAGCGGTCCATGCTGTTGCCCGCCATAGGCATCGCCGTCATCGGGATCACATTGCACATAAGGGCGGGGTATGGAAATCTTTATCGCCTTGGCCGCATCGTGCTCGATAAACAGGACATCCTCCTGCGGTACATGATACAGCGCCGCAAAGCTCGCCTTCGTCAATGCCTGTGACTTGATGACCTTTCGATAGGCGCCGTCATCTTCGAACATGATGTCGAAGGTCAGGACGAAAGGCCCCGCATTCTTCGATCGGATGAGCCTTGCCAAATCACCCAGTTTCGCCATTGATCACACCTCCCGGTACTCGGTACGGAACATCTCCAGAGGATCTTCCGGCACGACGATATGGTTCAGGTTGAAGCGGTAGACGGGCCCCTTATCCAATTCCGGCGGGGTCAGCGGGAAGGCAAGACCGCTGATGAGCCCCCTCCATTCCGGGATGGGAAAGTGCAACGCGAAATGGGTGAGGGATTTGGCTATCGCTGTCGATGTTTCTTGCCGGGCCGTCGTGACCGTGAAGAGCAGACAGACCTCGTGACCCATCTCCGTTGCCCGCGGCTCCAGCTTCCCCATGACGCCGTCGCGGCCGTAGACCCGGATGCGGATCTTGTAATCCTCCGGACCGACCGCCCCATCGAACAATTCCCGGACGCGGTCGACAAATTTGACCTGCATGGCGGCGAGCCATTGATCGAGCTGGCGCAGGATGAAAGGTTCGCGGACGCCGGCGATGATCACGGTCTGGTAGCCGTCGAGCACTGCCCCCTCCAGCTTGATGGTGATGCGGTCGGCCTTTCGGAACTGCGAACCATAGACGCGGACCGCGCGATCGTTGAGGACCTCGTATCGGGAACCTGTCGAATCGATGGTTCCATCGGGTTCCGTGATGAGGAACGGATCGGCATTCTCGTAGAGCGTATGGGAGGCAACACTTTGGGGCGTGCAGCGGGCCTCCATGTCCAGCGGCTCGACATCGAAATGGTCATCCCGCACCCAGGCGAATATGCTGTCGGGCCGCTTGCGCTGCGCTGTCGAAGCCGTGCCGCATTCCAGGGTTTTCGCGGCATGCCAGGCAGGGCCTGCGCCCGCACCCATCATCAGCGGCACGGCGGCAAAAAGCGACGTGTCGGTGGCGCGACCGCAGAGAACGACCTGCGCGCCCCCTTCTATGGCCGCCGCAATCGGCTCGTGACCCATCACGCCCACGATATGCGCGGTCCGGTCGATAATCTCTTCGCTGACGGGCGGCGCCGGTTTGAGAGGCAGGATGCGTCCTTCGCGATAGCGCCGCTTCAGGTAGTCTTTGTCCTGTTCGCTCCTGATCAGCGCGAGCCGGAATCGGTAGCCTTTTTCGCGGGCGATCTCCAAAACGATGTCCCGCATCCAGTCGACGCCCGAGTCCGTACCTGCCATCCCGCAGGAGCCGATGATGAGCGGCACGTCCAGACTGTCGCGGCCTGTCAGCATCACGCGGACATCGCGCTTGGTGGCCTCTTTTGAAAAGTAACGGTCGCCGGCGCCCAAATAGGCGGGGCCGCCGTCGGTAGAACCCGCGTCGCAGCCGATCACATGGGGCTTTAGCGATATCCCCCGCTCAAAGGACGATTCCATAAAGCCGGACCCAAGCATGCCTGTTGCGGACAACACTCTGACTTCCGTCATGGTTCACACCTCTCCTGATGATGATGACATGTCCCTGCAGCCTGTGCGCAGGCTATAGCGGCGCCCCCCGCCTGTCAAGTGCTTTTATATTTTGCAATCTGCTTTGCCCTCCACAGGGGATTGATTTTTCTTGACAAACGCCCCCCGATGAGATAGATAAGCCCCCAGTTTAGGCAGGATCGTGTCCCCGGAGCCCGAAGGCTGTCGGGGTTTTTTTTAAGGACGTATCGGAATGGAAAATAGTATTGCAACTCAATCGGCCGGCCCCGCGGAGACGCCGGCGGACGTTCAGACGCAGGTCCCAAAGGCGGACCGGCAGCAACAGCAGGAGATCGAACAGCGCCGGACCTTCGGCATCATCAGCCATCCGGATGCGGGAAAGACGACGCTCACCGAAAAGCTCCTCCTCTTCGGGGGGGCGATCCAGCTCGCCGGGGCCGTCAAGGCCCGGAAGGCGGGGCGGCATGCGACGAGCGACTGGATGGCGATCGAGAAGGAGCGGGGCATCTCCGTCACGACATCGGTCATGAAGTTCCACTACGGTGCGTTCGAGATCAACCTCCTGGACACCCCCGGCCACAAGGACTTCTCCGAGGACACCTATC
>PNOO01000332.1 GCA_013824905.1 Syntrophus sp. (in: bacteria)
AATCAGGTATTTGATAACGAGATTTTGGCTTTCCGGTTTCTCTTCTATCGAAGCGGGACGACACCGGATATAGTTCACCCCGAGCTGCTTGGCCCGCTCGTAATATTCCTCGAACCCTTTGCTGAACGCGCGCATGTCCATGAAGAAGATGTCGCACTCCAGATCCGCTCCGGCATGTTCTTTGGCGATGATGGACTCTTTCGTTGCGTACATACAGCAGATGGAAGAACAATAATCCCTCTCGAAATCTCGCGATCCGACGCACTGGATGAAGGCGATCTTCTTGGGATGAGTCTTGTCGGACGGCCGCAAAATTTCTCCGGAATAGGGTCCTGAAGCGGATAAGATTCTTTCAAATTCGATGGCGCTGACGACATTCGGGAAACGGCTGTACCCTAATTCTTCTTTTCCTTTCGCATCGAAATTCTCATACCCGGGCGATAGAATAATAGCGCCTACGTTCAGTTCAATCGTCTCTTCCTTCTGATCATAATCGATAGCCTTGGCCTGGCAAACCTCCTTGCAGATGCCGCAAACACCATACTTCAGATGGAGACAATGATCCGGATCAATAGTGGCCTTGTTTGGAACGGCCTGGGGATAAAGGATATAGGCGGCCGACCGTGAATCCAAACCCATATTATACGAATTGGGAATCGGAATCGGCGCGCTTGCCGTCGAGAGCGTGGAAACTTTTTTACCGACGGGGCATATAAAGTTGCAGGCGCCGCAGGTCCAACACATCTCATTGTGCTTGCCGAAGGGCGACACCAGCTTTTTCCCCGGTCCTCTTCCAGAAAATCCAACGGCGCTCCTTCCCATCCTCTCGCTGCACATGCGAACGCAAAGCCCACAGTAAACGCAGTCGTCATATATCTTCTTGATTCTGGGCTCTTTCACTCCCAAATCCGTCGCAATTCTCTGGATCACTTCCGAATCGGGGCACCGGGCAAGCAGAAGTTCTGCCGTAATCCTTCTGGCCCTCTTCACCCGGTCCGTCTCCGTGTAAACGTTGTTGCCTTCAATGGCCGGATAGGCGCAAGAGGCTTCAAACGACGGGGATCCATTCTTGGCGCGGATCTCAACAACACAGAGCCGGCACGCCCCGTAAGGGGTTAAGGCCTTGTGATCACAGAGAGTGGGGACTTTAATCCCTAACTTTTCAAGGGCGCGAATCAGTTTCGTTCCTTCCTCCACTTCCACTCGTTGATCATTAATGGTGAGAGTCGGCATATTTCACCCCTTATTACTTTCTTTGAAAATTTATGGATACGAATTCATAAAAGAACTTTATTTCCGGATGGGTTTCTTTCAGGCACCTGATCGTCCCATCGAGATCCCCCAAGGGCCTCCTGTCGATATGATTCAATCGATAGATGGCAATAATCTTTGTCCCTTTCCCTTTCGTCGTCTCAACGATCAATTCCCCTCCCGCTTCCTCGGCAGATTGGCTGAGGAATGACAACCCAAGCCCCACGTACTTCCCTTCCTTTGTTGTAAAAAAAGGATCTAAACAGCGTCTCTTGGTTGCTTCATCCATCCCTTGGCCATCATCGCCGATTTCCAGGGTGAGGAGATCTGCGGCCCTGTTTTCAGTTAATCTGACGTTCACTTCTGTTGCCCCGGCCCGAATCGAATTTTCCACCACATCCAAGATATGGAGTGAAAGATCCTCCATGGCTACGTCATGATCCTTCTCCCGGCCTCTCCTCGGAAAGATTTTCCCAGTTCGTCAACGGTGATTTCCTTGAGAAGAAACCGGGTACGGTTTCTGCCGATCTCCTTGAGGAAATGCGCGTCAGAAGAGACAACCATCGGAAAATCCTTTGTTAGAGAGACTCGGTCTCTTTGCGGTGGCGCTGTGAATTCCACAGCATCGAGATTAAGATCCTCGGGAATAAAGCCGAGCTGGCCGATAATGCCAAAGCCTTCACGGTCGATGTGGGAAGCAATGGCGAGTCCCTTCAAGCGGTGGATGAGCTCGACAATCTCGTAAAGCGGGATTTCCGTTGCTCCCATGAGCAGCTTCTTATTAAACCCGATCACTTCGTCATCTTCATTTACCACAACCTGATCGCCATACATTCTCCCATCGTTTGTTCCCGGGAGGTTCTTGTAAACGACCTGCTGTAAAGCCTCAAGCTCGCTTGCTTCATCGAAGAGGGCCAAGATGTGCACCTCCTCCCGTGAGGTCACTTCCATTCCCCCGATGACGCATATCCGTTCTCTCTCCCCGGCCTTCTTTGCGGCGTTGACATTTTCCCCGGAGTTATG
>PNOO01000333.1 GCA_013824905.1 Syntrophus sp. (in: bacteria)
AAGGATGAAATCCCCCCAAGGTCTGATCTTGAGATTCTGGAGGGTCCCCGCCCAATGTCGTTTGACGCCGGGGGTAATCTTGTACCCCTGGTTGTGCATGGCGCCGACCGGAAAGGGGACAACTGATACCGGAAGCGTCAACCGGATGAACCATTTTAAACGAACCCGTTGAGCAAACTGTTTACGCGTTTCTTGATTTCGTCCGTCATCTCGATTTCGTCCGGCCACGGTCTCAGATGGCCGTCCGCCGGGCCCTTTTTCGTCGCATCGATGATGATCCCCGCCCCCCTGATCGTTACGTCCCGTGAAGAGTCCGTATTGTTGAAGACCTTCCACAGCAAAAGGGAGTCGTCCGCCAGGTCGATGCCGGCGTCGTAGAGGACGCAGACGCCCTGGGAAAGCGCCTCCCAGTCGATCCTATCCATGTAATAGCGGGAGCTTTCCCCGTTTTCCTTGTCGATCGCAATCAGGAGGAGCGGATTTTTACACTCGGGAAAGATCCTGCGCAACGCGGCGAATCCCCTGTCTATTCCCCGGAGATGTCGAAGCAGCTCTTCGTCGCCCCGCGAGGCCTTTGCAGCATTTGTCTTCGGGCGGGGCTGTTCGCCGGCGATCCGGGCGGTCGCATCGATGGCGATCTTCGCGCCGTAGAGGGGCTGCGGCGAGGAGTGGTCGAGGACATCGAGGATGCCTCTGGTCACCGTGATATCGGAATGGAAATCAATCGTATTCAAGATATGCGCAAGCAGCCGTTTCCCGTCGGACAGGAGAGACCGATCGTCAACAACCGCGATCGCCTTGGCGAAGCTCATCTGCCCCGTTCCCCACAGGCCGCTGATGATCTTGGCGGCGTGCTGGGGGTACTCCTTTTCAATTGCGACCACGACGATATTGTGGAAGACCCCCTCCCAGGGGAGCCAGTAGTCCATTATCTCGGGCATGACGGCCTTGATCATCGGCAGGAAGAGGCGTTCCGTGACAAGCGCGAGATAGCAGTCCTCCATGGGCGGGCGTCCGACAACCGTGGCGCTGTAGACGGGATTCCGCCGGTGGGTAACGGCAGTCAAATGGAAGACCGGATACTCGCCCTCCAGGGAGTAGTACCCCGTGTGGTCCCCGAACGGCCCCTCGATCCTCGTCTCTTCCGGGTCGACATAGCCTTCCAGAACGAACTCCGCCTCGGCCGGGACCTCGATCGCGACCGTGACGCCCTTGACCATGACGACCGGTTTCTGCCGGATGAAGCCGGCGAGGATCATCTCGTCCACCCCTCTGGGAAGAGGCGCCGTCGCCGCATAGGTAACGGCGGGGTCCGTGCCGACGGCCACCGCGACCTCCATCCGTTTGCCGGCCTTCCGATACTCGTGGAAATGATGGCATCCGTCCTTATGAACGTGCCAGTGCATCCCCGTAGTCTTTCCGTCGTAAACCTGCATCCGGTACATTCCGGCATTCCTTCTGCCGTCGTGGAGCCCCTTCGTGAAGACGACGGGCAGGGTGATGAACCGGCCCCCGTCCTTCGGCCAGCAGTGAAGGATGGGGATCTTCGTCAGGTCCGCCTCATCCCCTTTGCGGATGACTTCCTGGCAGGGGGGGGCTTTCATTTTTCGCGTTTTGGGGAGGAAATTGGCCCAGGCTATCGCCTTGGGGATGAAGCCCATTTTCTCACGCAGCGACCGCGGCGGGTTTTGCCTGAGGATACCGTCGAGCCTGGCGGCAAGGGCGTCCGGGGCGGCCCCGAGGGCGAGGGCTATCCGGCGGTGAGAGCCGAAGGCGTTGGTGAGGACCGGAAAGGCCGACCCTTCCACATTTTCGAAAAAAAGCGCCTTCCCGCCGCCGGGGACCTTGGACATGCGATCCGTGATCTCGGCGATCTCCAGGACGGGAGAGACGCTGGCGCCGATCCTCAGAAGCTCGCCCTCCGCTTCCAGCCGGGCGATGAATTCACTGAGATTATTGTAGCTCATCACTATCCCCGCCGGGCAGCCCTCCCCACCGGGGGATGTCCGGCTGCTCGATGCCGAGATGATCCAGAACCCTGCCGGCGATGAACGTCGTCAGGTCCCCTATCGTCTGCGGATGGTGGTAGAATCCCGGCGAGGCCGGCATGATCGTGGCCCCGGCCTCCTGGGCCTTGAGCATGTTCGTCAGATGGATGCGGCTCAGAGGGGTTTCCCGGATCAAAAGGATGAGCGGGCGCCTCTCCTTGAGGGTCACATCCGCCGCCCTCTCCAGGAGGTTGGAGGTGTAACCGCCGG
>PNOO01000334.1 GCA_013824905.1 Syntrophus sp. (in: bacteria)
CGAATCCTCGCTTGTAATGTTCCCGTGGTCGCAGGTTGTGAATGGTCACGACCTGCTTCAATCCGTCCCAGTCTCCCGGAACGGCGAAGGCCACCGCGTAATCCTTGTCCTCGGGACGCAGAGCCCGTGTGGGCACCACCAGGATCTCATCGGCCACGGAAGCCTCAGAAATGTGGACCTTGCAACCATCGACCACGATCCCGTCCTTCAACCGCTCCTTGATCCGTACATAGGCGCCGGGATTTGGCTGGTCGGCCGGGCGGAGCATCCGATCACCCTTCACATCCGTCTGGGCGCAGCAGCCGATGAGATCTTCCGTCTGGAAACGGATGAGCCACTTCTTGAAGTTCTCATGGTACTGGGTGGAGCCGCTGTCCACCTTGTCCGCCTCATAGGAGACGTTGTAGATCGCATTCGTTCCGTCGATCCCCATGCAGCGCTGGATGCACCCGCCGACCTTCTGGCAGAGCATCCGCGTCATGTCCTGTTTCTTATGCAGGTCTTCTTTGTTTTGATGGATATGGTTAAAGCGGTTGATCCTCTCGCCCGTCAAATGGGAAATCGCCGTGCAAAGATCCTGATTCTCCGGCTTGGCCGCCTCCTCATACGTTGTACCGATGGTATTGAGGCAATCCATCTGCAGTTCGTCTGTTCTGTCGATCAACTGGCCATTGTGGTAAATATTCCTTTTCATCTTGGAAAGACCTTTGATGTAATCCTGCTTGGTTCTCATGGAGGATGCTCCTTTCTTTTTTATTGGCTATATCATCGTAGTTATGCTGTCAAGTACTATTCAATATCTTAAGATGACTATAAAACGTGCCAAGATCCCGCTCTCGGAACGACATCTTGGCCCACTATTGGTGACGAACGAGTCGGGGGTGAATTCATCCGTCTGCCCCTTTTTCTCTTGTTCCGTACAGGTTTTGTGTGTAATAATCACCTCCGGGCGCAAGAGGAACCCTTCCGTCATTCCATTCCCCTGCGGCCATTTCTATCAATTTTGTCTCATCTGTGCGGGTATGTAGGGAAAGGGAGAGGATACATCCGTCCTCTGACGGTTTTTCTTTTTCATGAAGGAGGAGAAAAATGGATTGCTTCAATCTAAAAGGGAAAATTGCCCTGGTCACAGGCGCCAGTCGGGGAATTGGCGAGGCCATCGCGAAACTTCTGGCCATCCACGGAGCCCATATCATCTTAGCCAGCCGGAAGCTGGAAGGACTCCGGCGTGTCGAGGAAGAGATCATTCAGGCGGGTGGTACAGCGGAGTCCCTGGTTTGCCATGCGGGCGAGATGGATCAGATCAGAGGGCTCTTCGTCAAGATCGAAAACTGCCATGAACGACTCGACATCCTCGTGAACAACGCCGGTACAAATCCCTTCTTCGGGGATGTGCTGAGCGCGGATGAAAAGGCCTGGGACAAGACCTGCGACGTCAATCTGAAGGGCTATTTCTTCATGAGCCAGTACGCTGCAAGATTTATGCAGAAAACGGGGGGCGGCGCCATCGTGAATGTCGCTTCGGTCAACGGCGTGCGGCCGGCGCCGTTACAGGGGATCTATTCGATCACCAAGGCGGGGATTATTGCGATGACTCAGTCATTTGCCAAGGAGCTTGCCCCCTATCGTATTCGGGTGAATGCGCTTCTCCCGGGAGTGACGGATACGAAGTTCGCTGCCGCCCTGACGCAAAACCCGGATATATTGAAGGTGGTTCTTCCGACCATACCCATGGGACGAATCGCCAAGCCCGAAGAGATGGCCGGGGCGGTCCTCTATCTCGTCTCCGACGCCGCGTCTTACACGACGGGGATCTGCCTCACCGTGGACGGCGGCATGCTGGCATAGCGATGATTCAAAGAAGGGAATCCCGTATTTTATGCGGTGTCTCATATGATCGAGCCCTATATCAACTTTGATATTCATTAAAAGAGGCTGAAGTTTAAAGACACCGGATGCAAAGCGGAGTGAGTAAAAAAATGAGGCGCACCCGAAGGTACGCCTCAGTCAAAAGGAGGAATGAGGGTCATTGGCGATAAGTCATGAAGCTCAAGCCTTATTTCCCCTTGCCCTCTTCGACGGGTTGGGGTTTGACGCTATCCGGCATCGGTTCTATGCCGTATTTCCACTTCAGATACTGCTCTCCGGTTGACGGATAGAGGGCATAGACCAGCAGGTCTTCGTCGGTCTTGGCTAGGTCGCCGATCTTCTTCTTGTCTTCCGCGAGTTCAGGTTCCAGGTG
>PNOO01000335.1 GCA_013824905.1 Syntrophus sp. (in: bacteria)
GGCGCCAGACGTTTTTGTAGCCAAGGACCGTCATCAGGCCGGCGAGCAGCGTCTTTGTTGAAATGACGGTTTCCGAGTCGGGGGGGGCAAAGCTCCGGTAGCCCCTCTGGGACGGATCGTCGCTGACGATCCGCCAGATCGCCGCCCCGATGAGGAGGAGCACTGCCGCCACGACAAACATCACAGGCCGCCAGCCGAAACGCTCAATAAGGAATCGCAGCGGCGCCCCGGCCGCAACGGCGCCGCCGACTCCGCAAAAAAGCGTGAGACCGCTGACCGTGGCAAAGAATCGGGGAGGAAACCAGCGTGACACAAGCGTGAGCAGGGCGACGTAGCCGACCCCGGCAGCTCCGCCGATCAGGAGTCTTCCCAGGTTGGCCGGGATGATGGAGGAGGCGGAGGCGAACAGGAGGGTCCCGCAGGCGGCGACGAACGATCCTGCAGCCAGGAGTTTCCGGGGGCCCCAGTGGTCGGCGAGGATGCCGGTTGGGACCTGCATGAGGAAGTAACTATAGAAATAAAAAGCGGTGAAATTGCCCAGCCCTGCGGCGCCGATGCGGAAATCGGTCATCAGCTGGTCGGTCATCACGGCGGGGGCCACGCGGTGGTAAAAGCCGCTAAAGTAAAAGGCCGCGCCAAGACCCCAGACGAGCCAGGCAAGCGCGGCCGGCGGATAGTTTTTTTGATCCATCATCGTTTCCATGATCGGGAGCGGCTGCCTGCCGCAAGCGCCTCCTCCGCTTAACAAATCGGGGGCACGACTTCAAGGGAAAATTGCCGCGACGGGAGGTCCCTTTAAGGCCGGACTGAGACTGGATTATAAATATTTAACGATATTCGGTAACTTAGCAAGTAAATGCCTTGACAAAAAGATATTTTCGGCGTATTTTATCGCACATAAAGTACAGGAAGAAATTGTATCCCTCCGGATCACTGTGTGTCGCCTTTGAACATTTACGGAAGATCAATCCCTGTTAAAAGAAAGTATCGGAAAAGAGGTGGAATGGAAGAGGATCGTATCGAGAACGGCGGACCCGCCGCGACGGAAGTACAACCGGTGACAGGAGAGCAAAGCCCGCAGGAGGCGGTCGTGGGGCGCCTGATCGAACCGGAGAATGCCCTGCCCGAGGCGACCCTGCAAGGATTGCCGGAGTCGCTGCAGGCGGCCTGCGTGCGGGCGGGATGGACGAAACTCCTGCCGGTGCAGGCCAGGGCGATCCCCTACGTGCTGGCGGGGCGGAATGTGATGGTCCAGTCGCAGACGGGGAGCGGGAAGACCGGCGCTTTCATCCTGCCGATCCTCGAGCGGATCGATGTGGCGAAGAGTGCCTGTCAGGCCATGGTCCTCGTTCCCACCCGCGAATTGGCCCAGCAGGTCGCCCGTGAGGCAGAGCTCCTCCGGGGAGACCGCGGGGTGCGGACGGCCGTGGTCTACGGCGGTGTAAAGTACGGCCCCCAGCTCGACGCCTTCCGCGACGGGGCGCAGATCGTCGTGGGAACACCGGGGCGGATACTCGACCATCTCCTCAAGGGGACGCTCAATCTCGACGCCCTCAAGATCCTCGTTTTCGACGAGGCGGACCGGATGCTCTCGATGGGATTCTATCCCGACATGAAGCGCGTCCAACAGTTTCTCCCCCGCCGGTCGATCAACGGTTACATGTTCTCCGCGACCTTTCCGTCCTTCGTGATCCGGCTCGCCGGCGAATTCCTCCGCAATCCGGAATTTCTGAGCCTGAGCCAGGATCAGGTCCATGTGGCCGGGACCGATCACGTTTTTTATCTCGTCCCGGGGATGCAGCGGGAGCGCTCCCTCGTCCGGATCATCGAGATGGAAAATCCCGTTTCGGCGATCATCTTCTGTAACATGAAATCGACCGTGCACTATGTAACGGTCGTCCTCAAGCGCTTTGGTTATGACGCCGATGAACTCAGCTCCGACCTCGCCCAAGGGGCGCGGGAGCGGGTAATGGGGCGGGTGCGCAAAGGGGCGCTTCGCTTCCTCGTAGCGACCGATGTGGCGGCCCGAGGGATCGATATCCCCGATCTGTCGCATGTGATCCAGTACGAACCGCCGGATGACCCGGAACTCTACATCCACCGCGCAGGGCGAACGGGACGCGTCGGGGCGAGCGGCACGGCCATCACGCTGGTGGCCGGCATGGAGCAGTTCAATCTCCGGTCGATCGCCCGGAACTTCAACATCAATCTGCACGAGAAAGCGATGCCCACCGATGAGGA
>PNOO01000336.1 GCA_013824905.1 Syntrophus sp. (in: bacteria)
CGCACTGCCGAGATCTCTAACTGGACCGGCAAGGCTGTCGCCGCGCCCCGCACCGAACTGGACGAGCTTCTTGCTCGCGAGGAACTCGACAAGGCCGGCGTCTATATCCTCATTGGCAGCGACCCTCTTACCAACGCCCCGCGCGCTTACATCGGCGAGGCGGAGGGCCAGCGTACGGCGAATGGCTTCGTCGTATTCCAGGGTTCCACCGCCGTCTTGGAGGAACGCCCATCCGCCGAGATCTATCCCTACGCCGTAGCCCAGCGCAAACAACTCATCGCCGATGGCACGCTTATCAACAAGGGCGGCTTCCTGGTCTTCACCAAGGATGCGGAGTTTTCCAGTCCATCTGCGGCGGCGGCTGTCATACACGGTGGGAGCGCAAACGGACTTACCGCGTGGAAAACTGAGGGTGGCAAGTCGCTCAAACAACTCGACGAACAGGCCTAACCCGCGGCTTCTGCGGCTGACCGCCGCCGCATAGCCATAGCATTAGCCAAAGGAGGTGAACCATGAAACTGCTGCGTCTATCGGCAAAGAACTTCCGCACGTTACAGGATATTACAATCTCATTTTCAACCAATTACTGTACGATCTCGGGCAAGAACAATGCTGGCAAGTCCTGCGTGATTCGCCTGCTATCCATTCTTTTTCGAAAGGGTGACCGATTTCCCTGGTTGTTGGATGAAGCCACATTTGACTTCAAGGAAGACAGAACACAGTGGGCGAAACAGGCACAAGCCATTGAGGTCTCATACGAGTTACAGCTCTCAAGAAGCGATGACCCAGCCCTCATATCCTTCATTGAGAAGATGATGTCGACGCCGCTTTCCACTCCCTCGGTAAACGTCATTCTCCGTTGCACGCTTGGGGAATCTGAGGAATTGCGAATTGCTGTAACGGTTAATGGGACTTCTGTCGATGAGAAGTCTGCCAAGGAAATCCAAAAAAAGATCAGAGATTCAGATCTGCTTTTTCTCTACAATTCAACTATAAGGCATGAGGAATACTATTACGGCCGAGGCAGGAGAGGCATGTTTTATGACTTCGTCATGTCCGAGGAGGAGAGAAAAGCCCTTGATGACGCAGCCAAGACTATAGAAAGCCGCTTCCGAAAACTGGCCCGAGAGCATAAGGCGGCCCTTAATACTGTCCTCGGTCGCCTATCAGAGAAGTATGATGTCGAGTTTTCTCAGCCCGAACGATACTCTACACGGCACATGCCTCTCGGTGTTAATCTCAGAGATCGCCATGTTGAGGTGCCACTCAATGACTGGGGAAGCGGCACTCAGAATCGAACGCACATCCTCATGGCCGTACTCCAAGCAAACCGGATCAAAACGACGGCGTCCGTGGACGACAAGATCACTCCAATCCTAGTTATTGAGGAACCAGAGAGTTTCCTTCACCCGTCCGCTCAGTCAGAATTCGGGAAGATACTTCGTACTCTCTCATTAGAGTTTGGGATTCAAACAATTGTGACCACTCACAGCCCTTACATGTTGAACCGCGACGAACCGGCATCCAACATCCTTCTGTGCAGAGACAACCGAAAGGGGAAGAATCGACAAACCTGCTTAGTTGATGCGGCGGGTGCAAACTGGATGGCTCCCTTTGCAGAGCACTTAGGGATCGTACCTGAGGAATTCACTTCTTGGCGGCCGGTCTTTTCAGCGTACAAATCTAAGGTGTTGCTAGTAGAAGGTCCTATTGACAAAGAGTACTTTGAATTCTTTCAGCAAAACGCTCTATGCCCTGACGGGCTGGACAACGACATTGAGGTGGTTCCGTACGGCGGAAAGGACACGTTGAAGAACACTTTACTGGTTCAGTTTGTGCTCGGCAAGTTTGACCATGTATTTGTTACTTACGATCTTGACGCGGAAAATGAAGTTCGAGCTGCATTAGTTCGCCTCGGCTTAAAGCAGAATGCTGATTTTCTGGCGATAGGAGTTCCGGAGCCTGGGAAAGACTGTATCGAAGGTCTTTTACCTGAACGCGTTCTGTCCGCAGTAAATGGCAGTGAGACCGCACTTGTCATGAAACTGAGGTCTAAGGATACCAAGGAGAGACGGGAAGCTAAAGACAGTCTTAAGAGGAAGTACATGGCAGAGTTCAAGCGGCATGACGACTATACGAAAGAAGAACTGAAGGACCTGAGCAAGGTTTTAAAAACGATCAGCCTAAAACTCGGCTGGCCG
>PNOO01000337.1 GCA_013824905.1 Syntrophus sp. (in: bacteria)
CACCCCGGACACGCCCATTGCGAACATCAAGTTAGACTGGTAGAGTAGGAACGAGTTATCGATGAACTGCAGCAGGTTGCTGTCGGTCCTGTTGAACCAGCGGTCTTGATAGAAGACGTAGGGCTTTAGCGTATCGGCGATGTTAAGCGCCATCTTCTCCAGGTTCTGCGCCAGGTTCATCTTCAGCGAGTCTGTCACCGCCGAGTTGGTCGCCACCGTCTTGTACACCCCGTAGGCGTGCAGCGAATAGGCAAACCACGTCGCCAAAAGCGCCGCGCTCGGCACGGCACTCACTAGCAGCTCTTTCACCTTCGAGTGCCGCGTCCAGAAGACGTAGCAGAGGTAATGCCCCACAAACACAAGGATGTAAGGTCCCGCCGAGTAGTGGATCAACAGCCCCGCTGAGAGTGAGAAGAACGCCACCCCCATCCGCACGACGTCCTGTCGGCGCCAGCTCTGGATGTAGAACCAGAGCGCTGCCAATACATAGAAGCTTGTCGCGCCCTTTGTCCAGGTGTACTGCGCGTTTTGGAGGAACAAGGGGTTGAAGGCGAAGACCAACGCGACCAGCACTATCCACTTCGTTGCCTGCCGGACAAAGAGCCGCGCTAACAGCGCGCAGGCGAGGAATGGCAACAGGTTCATGAAGGAGAATAAGACCTGGAAGCTGGCGTACTCCTTCCCCACCTGCGCCAAGAAGAAGCTTGCGATCATGTTCATCAGCGGCGGCCGCGCAGGGAGTAGGTAGATACCGGTGAAGAGGTGGTTCAGCGGCCCATGATCGATGAACCAGACCGCGCGATCGAAGTGCTCATACCAGTCTCCTCCCCATCCTCCGCCTGTGCTGTTTCGGATGATGCCTAGCATCAACAGGTTCCAGAGGAAGAGCCCTCCGAAGCAGAGCGATGCTAGCTTCACCGAGGGAACCGCAAAGAGCCGCCGGATCTCCTTGAAGTAGAAGGCGAAGACCGCCGCCGAGAGCGCTGTCCCCGCCCAGGCCCAATGCCAGGAGACGCCGCTCACGAAGATCGCTTGCCCGAACAGATAGAGCAGGATGAGTGAGAACCCTACCGAGGCAACGAGCTTCTCGATCGGATCGAATCGTTGCAAGCGGCGAACGAGAGCATAGCCCGGCGCAAAGCTGCAGAGTGGGATGAGCACCACTACCAGGAGGACCATCTGCGGAACCTTTACCATGTCGGCATCGACAATGGCTATCACCTTGTACAACACCCAACCGGCAGCAAGGGTCACCAGTGTTGCGATGGTTTTGTTATGCCACCGGGACCAGATAAAAATTAAAACGATGCAGCAGAGGAAAACGACCATCCCCTTAAGCAGAGTGCGGCCGAGCATCACCCACGCGATCCTCCAGCGGTCCAGTCTCAGGGGTTCTTCCACGCGGATATTAATCTGCGGATCATTGGCGCCGGCCTCTATGCTGAAGCGAACCTCACCCTTCTCCTGTACAAAATCCTTGATTTGGTGGATAGCCTTCAAGCGATCCAGACTAAAACGGTGCAGCACCCGATTGTCATGATCAACCAATTCGACGCGGGTGATAATTCCTTGCCCCGTTTTCAAACTTGGCGGATCGAACCGTAACCCGGAGATCGTAGTCAAAAAGGGGATTCTGAAACTCAGTTCGTGGAAAAGACCGTCGCCGGAGACGAACGGTGAACTCTTGCTCTCTTCGTTCAATCCCTTCCCGGCATCATAATACAATACCGCCGTACCAGGATCCTGGGTCTGCATGGAAATCTTTAGAAACATGGCCATGTCGTCGGCGTAAGTCTTAAAAGTACTCCACCCTGCCAAAGTGAGCGCCAGCAAGAAGGCCACCCCCAGCATGCCTTGAATGCCTTTGTCGAACAAAAATTCCTTGATCATCTTTATCCCGTAAGAAACGCTGGCCCGTAAGAGTCTAAAATTATTGCGGGGAGACCTGCACAACTCGGTTAGTCATTCTCCCTTTGCCGAAGACATTGATGATCTACAATTTCAACAAGATTTTTTTGCAGGAGAGCCATGGCTGCATTTTGGATGATATTAAATGCATAACCCGATCGCTCGGCAATATCCAAAAGCGTATGCCGGCCATCGGAAAGATTCAGCACCCAAAGCAGAGACATCTGATCAAACCCCGTTTCCCGATCGCCACCCATGAGGCGATAGAGCCCCC
>PNOO01000338.1 GCA_013824905.1 Syntrophus sp. (in: bacteria)
TTCTATCCCTGCCCTTCTTTTAACTGGCAGACCACCTCCGGTCCGGTTTTTGCCCGCAGATACCGGAGGGCCGTGTAGAGGAGGAGGGCCGTATAGACGAGGCGCAGTTCCCTCTCCGGGATGAGGTGGGCAAAGCTACCGCCGATAAAAACCCCTGCGAGCACGCCCACGATGAGACCGGGCAGGCGGCTCGTCCGGATATTCCCCTCCTGCCAGTGGGTCCACGCCCCGACCATCGAGGCAGGGATCATCGCCAACAGGGAGATGCCCTGGGCGGTATGCTGGGTGATGCCGGCAAAAAGGACCATCATCGGGATCATGAAACTCCCGCCGCCCACCCCCATCATCCCGGAGATGAAGCCGGTCAAGGCGCCCAGGAGGACCAGAACGATCCACCGGAGCCAGACAGGCGGCAATCCTTCCATGACGTAAGGAAGGAAGGGCTTCAGGACGAACACCAGAGCAACGAAAAGGAGGAAAAAACCGAAGTACTTCTTCAGCGTCATTTCGGGAAGAAAACAGCAGTACTTCGCCCCGAGGCGGACAGTGCCGAGGGCCATGCCGGCCAGAATCGCTGCAGCCGCGAGATCCACCGAGCCGTGAAGATAGTAGAGGACCGATCCCGCCGCTCCGGTGAAAACGACGGCGATCAGGCTCGTCCCATGCGCCTCATGCTGCCTGAATTTGAGCGTCTCGGTCATCAGGGGTATGATGATCACCCCGCCGCCCACCCCGACGAGACCGCCGAGCGAACCGGCAATCAGACCGACCAGAAGACCTGCCATATCAAGCCCCGATCATCATGTCTCTTCACACCACCCCGTAGTGATCCCTTTCTCATTTCTACCGTACGGGAATAAAAACTCCCCTCATCCGTCAGGGTCGTCCGGAGACTTACCACAGTACAAATCCATTGTCCACCATTGTACTCGCAAATATCCTGCTTTACAATTTTTCGTCCTTTATGTTAGTTTATATAAATTAAGCCGCAAAGAAAGCGTCGGAGGGGCCGGGCTTAGGCAGATCGCCCGGGAAACAGACAACCAGGGTCGCTGATCCATGAAAAGAGATGACGTCATCAAAATCACCATCCTGCTCCTCCTGATCATTGCAGGGGGTTTCCTGTTTTTCCATTACGACCTTTACACGTTCTTTATCAGCCGGACGAAGATCATCGCCTTCATCAACTCCTTCGGTCCTCTTTCCGTGGTGATCTTCGTAGGTCTCCAGATCCTTCAGGTGATCGTTGCACCGATTCCCGGCGAAGTCAGCGGCTTTATCGGGGGGTATCTGTACGGCCCCGTCCTGGGCACCCTCTATTCCACAATCGGGCTCACGATCGGCTCGTGGCTCGCCTTCGTCCTCGCCCGCTGGCTCGGCCTGCCGTTCGTGGAAAAGGTGATCAGCCCCCGGATCATACAGAAGTACGACTATTTCATGGAACACCGGGGGATACTCATCACCTTCATCCTTTTTGTGATCCCCGGGTTTCCCAAGGACGCCCTCTCCTACCTGATCGGCCTGAGCCATATGAAGACCTCGACATTTCTCATCATCTGCACAGCCGGGCGTCTCCTGGGCACTATGATGCTCTCCATCAGCGGAAGCTGCGCCCGCAACGGCCAGAACATTGCCCTGGCGGCTATTCTCGGAATCAGCGCCCTGATCGTGATTCTGGCCTATTATTACCATGACGACATCCTCCGTCTGGTGAGGAAAAAGAAGGACTAAAAACGCACCGGAGGATGAGTCCCCCTCCGGTGGCGTCCTTATAAGGAGGTAGATAGCCTTGGAGTGGATTTTCAATGACTTTGTCATTATTCTGATACTGATCCTGGTCAACGGTTTTTTTGCGGGCGCCGAACTGGCCGTTATTTCCGCCCGCAAGAGCCGTATCGCAAGCCTCGCCGCAGCCGGCAATCAAAAGGCCAGGCTCGTCGAACAGATCCAGAAAGACCCCCACCGCTTTCTTGCGACCGTCCAGATCGGGGTGACGATCGTCGGTTCGCTCGCTTCGGCCGTCGGCGGCGCTGCGGCGATCCGGTACCTCACGCCCCTGCTGAGGTCCGTCCCCGTGCCATTCATCCAGCATTCGGCGGAACCCCTTTCCATCGCCATCGTTGTTATCGGGATATCCTATTTTTTCCTCATTTTTGGAGAGCTGGCCCC
>PNOO01000339.1 GCA_013824905.1 Syntrophus sp. (in: bacteria)
CCGGGACGGCCGATACCGAGGCGGAAGAATTCGGGAAGATATACAAACTTGAAGTCCTAGTGGCTCCGACCAACATGCCGATGATCCGCACGGACTATTCGGACGTGATCTACAAGACAGAAAAGGAGAAATTCACTGCGGTCATCGAGGAGATCAAGGTGTTGCATGAGGCGAAAAGACCCGTTCTGGTGGGGACCATCTCCATCGAAAAATCGGAGCTTCTAAGTAAATATCTAACCCGGGTGGGGATCAAACACCATGTTTTAAATGCAAAAAATCATGAACGGGAGGCGGAAATTGTGGCCCAGGCTGGTCAGCCGGGGCAGGTGACCATCTCGACCAACATGGCCGGACGCGGAACGGACATCAAACTGGGAGAGGGGGTGGCCGAACTGGGAGGCCTCCATATCCTTGGGACGGAGCGGCATGAAAGCCGCCGGATCGACAATCAGCTCCGCGGCCGTTCGGGACGGCAAGGTGACATGGGCTCATCACGGTTCTATCTTTCCCTAGACGATGACCTCCTCAGGATATTCGGCGCCGAGCGGATCGCCTCCGTTATGGACAGAATCGGCATGGAAGAGGGACAACCGATTGAGCATAAGCTGATTTCCAAGGCGATCGAGAACGCCCAGAAGCGCGTTGAAGGGCAGAATTTCGATATACGCAAGCACCTACTGGAATATGACGATGTGATGAACCGCCAACGGCAGGTGATCTATGAGCAGCGAAAAAAGGTCCTCAAAGGAGAGGCGCTCTGGAACGATGTGGAGGAGATGGTCGAGGAGATGGTTGAAGGGATCGTTCCTGAGTACGTGGATGAGAAAAGCCATCCCGAGGAATGGGATCTCAAGGGGTTGGATGAGAGGATCTTTGGCCATTTCGCCCTGAAGCTGAATCTCTTTGAAAAGGGCCGGGATCTTGCCCCGAAGGCCATTGGGGAGACGATCATCGCGGAAGTCAAAACGCATCTGAGAAATAAGGAGAAGGAGTTCGGGACGCCCCTGATGGATTACCTGATGAAGGTAATCATGCTCCAGTCGATTGATACGCAATGGAAGGAGAACCTTCTGGCAATGGACCATCTCAAAGAGGGGATCGGTCTGCGCGGATATGGTCAGAAGGATCCTGTCCGGGAATATCAGAAAGAGGGGTACGACATGTTCATGGACATGATCGCCCGCGTCAAAGAAGATACCATCCAGAAACTCTGCATCGTCCAGATCAAACGGGAGGAGGAGGTGGAGAGGATCGAGGAGAAGCGACGTCAGGATTATATCCTGTCGAGAGGAGAGGACACCCCGGCGGCAACGACAATCAGGCGAGAAGCCGCTAAGGTCGGCCGGAATGATCCCTGCCCTTGCGGCAGTGGGAAGAAATATAAAAAATGCTGCGGTCGTTAGGCGCCTTGTATTGTCGATTGGCCGGGGCGATTGAGGTAGGCTATGAAACCAGAGACATATCGTGTTCCCGGATTTCTTGCCAATGGGATCCACACAGGAATCAAGACAAACGATTGCCGGGACCTGGCCCTGATCTTTTCAACCCGACCGGCGACAGCAGCCGGTGTTTTCACAACCAACTGCTTCAAGGCGGCGCCGGTCCTGCTTGACATGGAAAGGATCCGGACGGGAATCGCCCAGGCCGTGGTCGCTAATAGCGGTATTGCAAACGCAGCAACAGGACCGGAGGGTTTCGCGGACGCCCTGGCCGTTTCACGGGCTGTTTCCAGAGAACTCGGCATTGCTGATGATCTGGTCCTTGTCGCCTCAACGGGTGTCATCGGTCACCGGCTTCCCCTGCCCAAGATCGAAGCCGGAATGAGGGGGCTCGTTGCCGGGCTCAATGACGATGGGATCCCGGATGCTGAGGCCGGGATCATGACCACAGACCGGTTTCCAAAGATCGCTTCCCGGAAAGGAGTGATTGGGCAACAAGAAATCACCCTTTGCGGTATCGCCAAAGGGGCGGGAATGATCGAACCGCACATGGCGACGATGCTGGCTTTCATCATCACCGATGCGGCTATCGGCCACGAGGCCCTGAAATCGGTATTCCGACAGTCGGTCGATAGCAGTTTCAATGCCATCAGCGTGGATGGGTGCATGAGCACCAACGACACGGCCCTCATCCTGGCCAACGGTTTTGCCGGAAATCC
>PNOO01000340.1 GCA_013824905.1 Syntrophus sp. (in: bacteria)
GGTCTCGCTCGATACCCGTAAAGAAGCCGACTTTACGGCGGCCGCCCGCTTTGCCCGGCGGATGGCCGCCTTCATTCTCAAACACCCTCTCCCGCATGTGGCGCTCAACGTGAATGTCCCGGCCATTCCGGAGTCGGAGATCCGGGGTGTCGTTGTGGTGAAACAGGGGCGTGCGCGTTTGATGGAGAGTTTCGACAGACGGATCGACCCCCGGGAGAACATCTACTACTGGCTGGCCGGTGAGACGGAAATGCCCGCCTGCGAGGATGAAGACACGGACGCCTGCGCCCTGAAGCGGGGGATGATCACCATCACGCCGATCTGTTACGACCTCACCCGCTACGACCTCATCGACGGTTTGAAGGCGAAGGTCAAAGACCATTTTCCCGTTCTGTGATGGATAAAATTATACCGGGAGGGAAACCAACTTTTTATAATTTGCCCTGATTTCTGCGATTCGCTCCTGAGGCCAGGACGGGTCCCAGCCCAATCCCAGATCCTGATTTACCAGGATGATATTCAGGTCGGTCTGTGAAGGTTTGCTTTCTATAACGGTAAAGATATTACAGCCCCGGTCTTTTGTCCGGCAGTCGCTGCATTCTCCGGTCACGACACAGGGCGTCTCCCTTTTTCTTCCCCCCAATGCCGCTCTGATCTGAAAATGGGTCGGAGCAATGATATTGCGAATCCGGTGGAAAGCCTCATCCAGGTCATTGACTATTTTGTTCCGTCCGGCGATGACGATGGAAAGAGGATGCCCCCAAAACATCCCCGCGACCCGATTACCGACGGCATCCACATTGACCAGTCTGCCGTCCTGAGTCAGGGCGTTCGTTCCCGTCAGAAAGACATCGCACAGGGTGGTTTCCTTTCTGAGCCTTTCTCTCGCCTGTCTGTATTCCTCTGCGTCCATATCTTCCCTTTTGGGGTCGAAGGGATTCAATATTCTGGTCCCTCTTTCCCTCAAAAGGTTTAGAATCCCCAGTTGCCGCATGGAAGTGGAGTCTCCGATTCCTACGGTGGCATCCGAGGGGATCAAGGACAAAATCTTCCGGTTCGCTTCCGGGCAATCATCTGCATAGAACCCGTGGATATGTCTTGCCTGAAGGGCGGATAATACTATTTCAATTTGGGAGTCCATTCGAGACCTCTAAAATTGTCATTTCGTCCCCGATACGTTAAAAGGGCCGTTCGTCACGCGGAATATCAACTACGGCAAAACGATTTGAAAAGCCGTACAATGCATAAAATCATAGACACTCTCGGGTGTCAACGGGAGTTTTTACCAAAGATATTCAGATCAGGGCCAGGCTGTCGGCGACGGCCATCCCAGCGCGCGTCGGTCTCAGAAAACCGTTCCGGATTTCCAGCAAACCGTCTTCCGTAAGCTTTTTCAGGATTTCCCCTTTTTTCGCGAGCAGATCCTGACCATGGCGCCTTTTGAAATCCCCCAGATGGATGCCCCGCCGGGTCCGAAAACCAAGGAAGAGAGCCTCCAGGCGCAGCTGTTCGCCGGTCAGGAACTCGGAGTCTGCCACCGGCGGTTTTCCGGCGGCGAGATCCTTCAGATATGCGGCGACGGACCGGTGATTCCACCGGCGCCGCCGGCCGTCAAAGGAATGGGCGGCAGGGCCGAGGCCAAGATAGGGGATGTGATTCCAGTACTTGCTGTTGTGGCGGGAGTGGAAGCTCTCCCCGCGTGCGAAATTGGAGACCTCATAATGCAGGTAACCTGCCTCTTCCAGGATCTCGGAGGTCCGGAAGAAATATCGGGTCTGGAGGTCGAGGTCAGGGAGGGTAGCATCTCCTTTGCGGCAAAGCTCGGCGAGCGGCGTATCCGCTTCAACGGTGAGCTGGTAACAGGAAAGGTGTTCCGGGCGGAGGGAGAGAGTCGTCTGCAGTGTGGCGAGCCATACCGCAAAGGCATCCCCGGGTGGGCCGGGAAGGGCGTAGATGAGGTCGATCCCGAGATTCTCGAAACCCGCTTCACGGGCCATCCGGATCGCGTCCGCCGCCTGCCGGGCCGCATGGCGGCGGCCCAGGAAGACGAGCGTATCGTCATCGAAGGACTGGCAGCCGATGTGAAGACGGTTCACGCCGGCGCGGCGGATCGCGGCGAGCAGTCTTGCGGTGAT
>PNOO01000341.1 GCA_013824905.1 Syntrophus sp. (in: bacteria)
CTCGGAGGGCGACGAAGGTTCTTGGAACAAATATGTATCGTACAAAGAGCGATCCGACAAATTTGTATCCGCCGGCGAGCCTAATCCCCGCGGTGTGCCGCCC
The DNA here is from genome assembly GCA_013824905.1 of Syntrophus sp. (in: bacteria). GTDB lineage: Bacteria > Desulfobacterota > Syntrophia > Syntrophales > UBA5619 > JAKAFS01. Next base: position 104 of record PNOO01000341.1, read on the forward strand.
CTCATTTTATGGCTTCAGCCGCTTTGCCATCCAGCGCATGGGCAGGAGGATGAGAAAGAAGGGAAACATGTATACGACGGCCAACAGGGTAGGGTCCGATCCGAAGAAACGGGCGGCGAAAACCGCCACCAGAACGTTGTTGATGCAGGTGAGTCCCAGGGCCGCGGAGAGGCCGTCGAGCCGGCGGGGCCAAAGGCAGGACATGCCCAGTCCGCAGGCCGCGAAGACCACAGCCAGCAGGGAGGCCAGACCCACCGACAGCATTATGCCGGAGCCACTGCCGGTAAACTGCCCGGCAAACGGCGCGATGACGGCAAGGGTGGTGAAGAAGAACAGGGCCAGCCCCAGAGGCGCCGCCAGCCGCTCCATGTGCAGGACCAGTCGGGGGGTATATTGTTTGAGCAGAAACACCAGGATGCCCGGCGGCAACAGGATGAGAGCCAGCAAGCGAGCCATGTGGGAGTAAGGTATCTCCAGGTGCCGGCCCATGAGCAGGCTGACCAGGCCGGGCAAAGTGAGCGGCACCAGGATGGAGGTCAGCACCGTCACCTGCAGCATGCGATTCGGATTGGCGTCCAGGATGGTGGCGATGAAGGGGGCGGTAACCCCGGTGGAGACCCCGCTCAGGAGCAGCACCGACAGGGCCAGCTCGGGGGCCAGCCATGCGGTGATCGCCCACAGCAGGCCGGGGAGAACGATGAGCTTGACCGCGCTGATGAGCCCCACCTCCAGGGTATCGGCGGGCCGCAGGCGGGCCAGGGTCCGGAAGTCCACCCCCAGGAAGCCGAGGAAGAGCTGGGCCATGAGCAGCTGTACGGTCCAGGGGGTGACCAGAAGCCCGACTTCGGGCCACAGTATCCCGGTGGCCATGCCGCCAAGGGACAGGACCAGCAGCATAATGTCTCGGGTATGCATCAGTCGGTCGTCGCCTCCCCCCGGATTTCCGATAGCGATGTCCAGTCATGATACTATGCCACGGCCCGGGCAAGGGCGATGAGCCGATACTCCCTGCGGCGGTGACGTTCTTTTTCAGGGGGGCGACTATAGGAGGGATGGAGCGGGGTGTCAAGAAAATCATGAGGCGGCGGTAGAGGTGCACGGGTCCGGTGCTTGCCCTGGGGGCGGGAAATACTCTCCGGGCTGCCGGTCGCAAACCTGTCGATCGGCCCTGAGAAGGATGAAGGGAGCGCCATGCGAGGACTTGGATTGTTGCGGCGCCGGTATCCTTGAAATCGGTTCCGTTGTATGGTAGAGATACAAACAGATAAAAGAAAGTCGTATGAATCATGCCAGTTTATGAATACATCGCTCTGGATTCAGGCGGTCGCAGACGGAAGGGGATCGTCGATGCGGGGAGCATCGCCGCCGCGCGCCAGAAGCTCCGGGAGACGGAAGTCTTTCCGGTGGAAATCGTCGAGACCGCCGACCGGAAGCGGGAAGAAACGGCCGTACGGGGTGGCGCGCTTCATCTTTTCCGGAAGGTCGGGCTCCGGGAATTGGCCGTGATGACACGGCAACTGGCCACCCTCATCGGGGCGGGACTCCCTCTTGTTCCCTCCCTGTCGGCGCTGGTGAATCAGATCAGCCATCCGTTGCTCAAAACGACGCTCGCCCGGATCAAGGACGAGGTCAACGAGGGGAACAGCCTGACCCAGAGCATGTCTCATTTTCCGGAGGTCTTCCCCCCTTTCTACATCAACATGGTCCGGGCAGGGGAGGCTTCGGGGACAATGGACCTTGTCCTGGACCGTCTGGCGGATTTCAACGAAGGACAGCAGGCGTTGAGGACGAAGATCCGGTCGGCCCTGGCCTATCCGCTCTTCATGTTCTTTATCGGGAGCGGCGTGCTCTTTTTCCTCGTCACTTTCGTTGTTCCCAACATTACTAACATTTTCCGGGATATGCACCAGGCGCTTCCGGGGATCACCGTCTTTCTCATCGTTGTAAGCGGCTTTCTGAAGACCTTCTGGTGGATCATTGCCCTGATCATCATTGTTGCGATCGTCGGCCTTCGCTATGCT
>PNOO01000342.1 GCA_013824905.1 Syntrophus sp. (in: bacteria)
ATAAATTGATTGACAGATAAAATCCTTCTGTGTTTTATAGCAGGCGGATAGAAAAATTGCCAGAAAAACAGAGTTTGCGGGATAGTGTCTTCACTCATGACAGTGCTATCCGAGGTATTAACGATTGATTTTGAGGAATTGACATTAATGAAGCGGATTCTCATCACCGGCGGCGCCGGATTTATCGGTTCTCATCTCTGCGAGCGGCTGCTTTTCGAGGGACATGAGGTCCTGTGTCTCGACAACTTTTTTACCGGCAGCAAGGACAATATCCGCCATCTTCTGGAAAATAAGCACTTTGAATGCATCCGTCACGACATCATCAATCCCATCTATCTGGAAGTGGATCAGATATACAACCTCGCCTGTCCGGCGTCCCCCGTTCATTATCAGTACAACCCCATCAAGACGATCAAAACCAGCGTCATGGGCGCGATCAATACCCTGGGACTCGCCAAACGGGTGAAGGCCAGGATCCTTCAGGCATCCACCTCGGAAGTGTATGGCGATCCGGAGATCCACCCCCAAAGGGAAGATTACTGGGGACGGGTCAATCCGATCGGCATCAGGAGCTGCTACGACGAGGGAAAGCGGGCCGCTGAGTGCTTGATGATGGACTATCGCCGGCAGAACCATGTTGATGTGAAAATCGTGAGAATTTTTAATACTTATGGACCGCGGATGGCCGTCTCCGATGGACGCGTCGTCAGTAACTTCATTGTTCAGGCCCTCAGGGGTGATGAGATCACCGTCTACGGACAAGGAGGGCAGACCCGCTCCTTCTGTTACGTAGACGATCTTGTCGAGGGACTGATCCGGATGATGAACTCAGAGAAGGATTTCGCCGGCCCTGTGAACCTCGGCACCCCGACGGAATTTACAATCCTGGAACTGGCCAGAATGGTGATCCGGATGACCGGCTCCGCCTCCCGGATCGTCTTTTTACCGCTTCCCCAGGACGATCCGGTCCAACGACGGCCGGACATCGCCCTGGCCAGGGAAAAGATCGGTTGGGAGCCCCGGGTGCCGCTCGAGGAAGGGCTGGAAAAGACAATTGCCTACTTTCAACAGGTGCTTTAAAAAAATGAATTCATGAGGACGCTATGACATTCGAAAGGAAGATTCTCTGCATCGGCGCCGGGTATGTCGGCGGCCCGACCATGGCCATGATCGCACACAAATGCCCCCACTGCCGGGTGACGGTGGTGGATATCAATCCCGAACGGATTGCGGCCTGGAACTCCGATGCCCTCCCCATCTACGAGCCGGGGCTGGATGGACTCATCGCAGAGACGCGCGGGAGAAATCTCTTCTTCAGTACAGATATCGAGACGGGGATCCGGGAGAACGACATCATCTTTGTCAGCGTCAACACACCGACCAAAACCTTCGGTCTCGGGGCCGGAATGGCCGCCGATCTCCAGTACTGGGAAAAGACAGCCCGTCAGATCCTTGAGTTTTCGGACTCCTCCAAGATCGTCATCGAAAAGAGCACGCTGCCGGTGAAGACCGCTCTGGCCATGGAGAGGATCCTTAACTGCCGGGAAAACGGTGTCTACTTCGATGTCCTCTCCAATCCCGAGTTCCTGGCGGAAGGAACGGCTGTCCGCGACCTTGAGCAGCCGGACCGGATCCTCATCGGATCACGGGAAACGGAACGCGGACTGAAGGCCCGGGAGACCCTGACGGAGATTTACGCCGGATGGGTCCCACGGGAGAAGATCCTCACCTCCAATATCTGGAGCAGCGAACTGTCCAAACTGGTCTCCAACGCCTTTCTCGCCCAGAGGATCTCGTCGATCAACGCCATCTCCGCCCTCTGTGAAAAGGCGGAAGCGGATGTCACCGAGGTCGCTCGCGCCGTCGGAATGGACAGCCGGATCGGCGCCCGTTTCCTTAACGCCAGTGTCGGTTTCGGAGGCTCCTGTTTCCAGAAGGACATCATGAATCTCGTCTACCTCTGCCGGAATTACGGCCTCGAGGAAATCGCCGATTACTGGGAGAGAGTCGTCAAGATCAACCGCTATCAGCAGGAGCGTTTTATCCAGAACATGCTCGGAGCGATGTTCAACACGTTGGCGGGAAAGAAGATCTGTCTGTGGGGTTTCGCCTTCAAGGC
>PNOO01000343.1 GCA_013824905.1 Syntrophus sp. (in: bacteria)
TATTTTGATCTTTCGGCGGGAAAGCTGATCAACGGCAGGGCAGTCGACACCCGGTTTCTGGTCATCTCCTTTAAGTCGGACTGGCTCTATCCGGCGTATCAGTCCCAGGAGATCGTCCGGCAGCTTAAGCAAAAACAGGTTGATGCGACTTACTGCGAGTTGAAATCGACCTACGGTCACGACGCTTTTTTGGTGGAACTGGAGGGACAGACGACACTGATCCACCATTTTTTGGAAAAGACGTATCGTGGGGAGAGGAATGGAAATGGAAATCATCGCTAACGGCATCCGTCCGGACCATCAGGTCATTTTTGACATGATCGAGCCAGGATCGCGTGTGCTGGATCTCGGCTGCGGAACGGGCGATCTGCTTCACCTCCTGGCGCGGAATAAGGACGCCCGCGTCCAGGGGATCGAACTGGATGAGAAGGCCATCTACGAATGTGTCAGGAAAGGCCTTTCCGTCTGCCAAAGCGACATCGAAAGCGGGCTTGCAGAATATCCCGACGGTTCGTTCGATTACGTGATCCTCAACCAGAGCCTTCAGGAAATCCGAAAGGTCTTCTTCCTCCTCCGGGAGGTTTTACGGGTGGGAAAAAGGGTCATCGTCGGTTTCCCCAACTTCGCCAACCTCAGCGCCCGCATCAATCTCTGCTTTGGTGGGAAGGCGCCCATGACGCCCTCCCTTCCCTACCGGTGGTACGACACACCGAACGTGCGTTTTTTGAGCATAAGCGATTTCCAGGGCTTTTGTTTAGAAAAGGGATTTGCAGTGGAGAAAGCCTGTTTTCTGAACGGGCAAAAAACGATCGTCTTCTGGCCCAACCTGCGTGCAGTCGGCGCGATCTTTCTTTTGTCCCTAAGGCAGGGGGGTAATACAGTGTCTTGATGCCGATTTGGTGTCCCGGCCGAAAGTGAGCAAAGAGGCGCATCGAGGAGAAAAATGCATCCGATCTACATGGACTATGCGGCGACAACGCCGACGGATAAACGAGTGATCGAGGCGATGTTGCCTTACTTCGGAGAAATGTACGGCAACCCGTCCAGTCTCCACGCCTTCGGCCAGGAGGCCAAGGCAGCTGTGGAAGAGGCGCGAGAGAAGATCGCCTCGCATTTGGGCGCCGAACCGGCAGAGATTGTATTCACCAGCGGCGGCACGGAGAGCGACAATTTCGCGATCAAAGGGGCGGCTTACGCGAACCGGATGAAAGGCGACCAGATCATCACCTCCGCCGTCGAACATCCCGCCGTTCTGGAGACCTGCCGGTTTTTGGAGAAGGAAGGCTTCAGGGTCACCACTCTTCCCGTGGACGGTGAAGGCCTGGTAGATCCGGACGCCGTGGCCGATGCGATTACGGATAAAACCATCCTCATCTCCATTATGCACGCCAACAACGAGATCGGGACGATTCAACCGATCGCCGAGATTGGAAAACTGGCCCGGGAGAGGGGGGTCTGTTTTCATACGGACGCCGTTCAGAGCTTCGGGCAGCTCCCGTTTACGGTGGATGAACTTCACGTCGATCTCCTGAGCGCCACGGCCCACAAGCTCTATGGCCCGAAGGGGGCGGGTCTGCTGTATATCCGGAAGGGGACGCGGATTTCCCCTTTCATGCACGGCGGCGAGCAGGAGAATGGTCGGCGCTCCTCGACCCTGAACGTCCCCGGCATCGTCGGTTTCGGGAAGGCGGCGGAATTGGCGGGGGCGTCGCTGGTCGAAGAGGCGGCGAGGCTGACCGCCATGCGGGACCGCTTCATCCGCGGCCTGTTCGACCGGCTCGACGGGATCCGCCTCAACGGCCATCCCACTCGGCGGCTCCCCAATAATATCAATCTCTCTGCGGAGCATGTCGAGGGGGAGGGGATGATCCTCAGCCTCGACATGCTGGGGATCGCCTGTTCGACCGGATCCGCCTGTTCTTCCTCCAGCGTGGAGACTTCGCATGTCCTTACTGCCATTGGTTTGTCGCATGAGTATTCCCACGGTTCGCTCCGCTTCAGCCTGGGACGGTACACAAAGGAGAACGACATCGATACGGTCCTGGAGACGCTGCCGCAGGTCGTCGGGCGGCTGAGGTCCCTGTCGCCGCACCATGCGGGGAGGCAATGAGGGG
>PNOO01000344.1 GCA_013824905.1 Syntrophus sp. (in: bacteria)
GGTTGACGCCCGCCCGCTGGAGTGCCGCCAGGCGCTCTTCGGTCAGGTGGTTCGGATTGGTTTCGACCGACAGCTCTCGGACGTGGAAACAGGCGCGCGCCAGAGTGATCGTCTCTTCCAGTTCGTCGATCAGGACCGTCGGCGTTCCGCCTCCGACATAGATCGCCCCGAAGTCGTATCCGAGTTCGCGATAGAGAGTGATTTCCTTACGGAGCGCCCGAAAATAGGCGCGACAGGGGTCTTCCGTGAAGGCGACGCGGTTGAAGGAGCAATAAGGGCAGAGCCGCTCGCAGAACGGGATGTGGATATAGAGGAGCCGAGGCCGCGGAGCGCCCGGGGGGGGCACATGGGGGGTCCCGCTGTCCTCGAAACGCATCGCCTGGGAAAATTCGCGTCTCGCCTTCCCGGCAATAAGGGAATAGATCATGGTCATATTCTCATAATCAACAAGTCGGTAAATATTCAGCGTGCGCTCGCAGGAACGCATTGAAACAGGAGGGAAGCTAGCAGACATCCCTAAATTCTGCAAGGAGGGAAATGGCGAACCCCTTGAAATACTTCTCCGATGGTGTTATTAAAAGACATGCGCAGCGTACGAGGCGCGAACGAACGACGCCGCTTGCCGGCATTCAGCGGAAGGAAATGATAGATGCCCAGTCACAAAGTCCTGACTCTCTGGAACGGGGAACGGCTCAACGAGGCGGATACCCGGATACTCCGGACCCCCTGCATGGAGACCCCGGCCATCTTCGACGCAGCGACGAAGAAAGCCATTCGGGCGCTGGAAGAGGCATTTCTGGAGCGGGATGATGCGGCGGGGCTCGCCGCCCCCCAGATCGGCATCAGTCGGAGGATCATCGCCTTCCGGCGGCGGAATTTCGACGACAAGGATCCCGTCCGCAGGAAGGAGGATTACGAGATCCTCGTCAACCCCCGGATCACCCAGCTGCGGGGGGAGCAGGTCCTCGAAGAAGAGGGCTGCCTCTCCTGTCCGGAGATCCGCGTGGAGATCAGCCGTTTTCCGGAGATCAAGGTCCGGGCCCTGAATACGGAAGGCAAGAAGGTGAGCAAGCGCTACCTTGACTTCGCCGCTCGCGTCGTTCAGCATGAGATGGACCACCTTGACGGGAAGCTGATTGTGGACTACGACGGATCCGCCTTCATTCCTAAAAAACGTCAGGACTTTTTCGAAAAAATCTTTCAGGAAAAATAACGGAGGGCCCTCACTGGCCCGTCCGGATTCTCTCCCGTTCGATCATTGCGGCAAATCGCCGCATGCCTTCTTCCACCTGCCCCTGGGTGATCATACTGAAGCTGGCCCGCATATAGTTTTTCAAGCCCCCGGCAATCGAAAAACTGCTGCCCGGAATCAGGAGAACGCCCAGCTCCACGCCGTCGGTCTCCACCATGCGTCCGGCATCGAAACTTCCGGGCATTTCAAACCAGAGGAACATCCCTGCGGCGGGGGTGTTGTAGCGAATGTCCGCAGGCAGATGCTTGCGGGCTGCCTCTATCATGGCATCGCGGTTCCTTCTATAGATGTTGCAGTTCTCGCGGATCAGGGCGCGAAATTCTTCATAGCTGTGGTTGGCAAACAGGCCGGCCAGGAGCGCCTGATCCATCGCGCTGGTATGGATGTTCAATCCCTGTTTGTAAAGCTGGAAGTAACCGATGATTTCGGCAGGCCCCGAAGCGTATCCCAGACGCAATCCCGGCGCGAAGATCTTGGAGAAACTGTCCAGCCGTACAACCCGATCCTCACGGTCCATGGACTGCAGAGTGGGTACGGGTCCCCGGTCTTCAAGCTGAATCAGTTGATAGGGGTCGTCTTCCAGGATCAGAAGGTCATATTTTGAGGCAATCTGCAGGAGCTGCCTACGGCGTTCCGGGGAGAGAATGACGCCCGCCGGGTTGTTGCCGTTTGGGACATCATAGACGAACTTCGGCAGGCTTTCGCCTTCGGCCTTTTTCCTTGCGAGGATCCTCTCCAGCTCCTCCGTGACCATTCCCTGTGCGTCAACAGGAATGGGGATCAGGTGCTCCGTAAACGCGCGAAAAGCCGCAATGGCGCCGGGGTAAGCCGGTTCAGACAGGGCGACGCTGTCCC
>PNOO01000345.1 GCA_013824905.1 Syntrophus sp. (in: bacteria)
CGGTGGGCGGCGCCAGGACCGGGGCGATGGAGACCCGCGGGATGCGGATGATCACCCACGATTTTTCGCCCCATTTTTCCGCCGACAACATGTACAAGGATCTCTCTTCGGCCCTGAACCTGGCCGAGAAGGTGGGGGCCTGCCTGCCGGCGGCCAGCATCTCGCGGGAGATGCTCCGGGCGGTGAAGATTCAGGGCAATGGGGGAATGGATTCGGCCAGCGTCATTACCGTCATTGAGAGGTTGGCTGATACGGTCGTAAAAACAAAAGGATAAGATTTTGCCTCTTCCCCGCCGGGGCGGGGAAGAGGCTGATGATTCCCTATGAAACCGGATATTTCCACCATCAACCTGTTCACCGCTCTTGAGCAACTTTGCCGCCGGGAGTTTTCCGCGGTCGAATTGACCGAAGCCTGTCTCCGTCAAATAGAGCGCCTCAACCCGACAATCAATGCCTTTATCACCCTGACACCGGAATTGGCCTGTCAGGGAGCCTTGCAGGCCGATGCGCTGCTTACGCTCCAACCGTCCAGCCTGGAGCAATTTCCATTGCTGGGAATGCCCGTCGCTCTGAAAGACCTTTTCGAGACGGCCGGCATCCGCACCACGGCCGGCTCGAAGTTTTTTGCCGGTCACATCCCTGCGGAAGATGCCCAGGTGGTGCTGAAACTCAAACTTTCCGGTGGGGTGGTTTTAGGAAAAACCAACATGCACGAAATCGCCCTGGGTGTGACAGGCGTCAACCCGCATTATGGGGCGGTTAAAAATCCCTGGGATTTAGCGCGTGTGACCGGCGGCTCCTCGTCCGGTTCGGCGGCGGCAGTGGCGACGGGAATGTGTCTGGCTGCCCTCGGCACGGATACGGGCGGCTCGATCCGCATACCGGCTTCTTTGTGCGGGGTGGTCGGATTCAAACCGACTTATGGTCGAGTGAGTACCCGTGGGGTAATCCCGCTCTCATGGAACCTTGACCATGTTGGCCCGCTGACGCGCACAGTGCAGGACGCGGCGATGATGCTTGCGGCGATGGCCGGATTTGACCCGCAGGATCCTGCTTCGGCAGATGTTCCCAGGGAAGATTATCTCGTTCATTTGGAAGACGGCGTCAGGGGCTGGCGCATCGCGCTGGCGGTGGGGAAGTATGTCGAAGCATCCGACCCGCAAGTGCTGGCGGGCGTGGCCGAAGCCGCGCAAGTTTTTATGGATTTGGACGCGCAAGTGGAGAAGGTGGACATGTCCTGGCTCGCGGATCTGGCGCTGGCGAATGGCCGCATGGTCCAGGCCGACGGGGCGGCTTTTCACCGCGAGCGGCTGGCAGAGCATCCCGACTGGTTTGGCGCGGATGTCCGTCAGCGGCTGGAGACCGGCGCAGCGTTAACATCCAGTGAGTATGCGCTTGCGCGGCGGACGCAGGCTGAATCTCGCCGCCGCTTCGAGATGTTCTTTGAAAAATATGATTTATTGCTACTGCCAACCACCCCGATACCCGCACCGCCCATCGAGGGGACTCAAGCCATCGAAGCCGCCCGTCAATTGACGCGCTTTACCGCACCCTTCAACCTGGTCGATCTCCCGGCATTGTCGGTCCCGTGTGGGTTTACAGGCGAGAAATTACCCATCGGGTTACAGATGATCTCAAAGCATTGGGGAGAAGCAAAAGCGTTGCGGGCGGGTCGTGCCTTTGAGCAAGCGACGGAATGGCACAACCGTCGTCCGAATATCTAAAATCCGTTGTTTGGCCCATGATCATGGCCGGCGGCCCGCTGCCGCACTGAGGGCCTGGGGCAAGGCCTCCTCGAACCAATCGAGATCGGATGGCAATCCCGCACTCACGCGGATGCAGCGGTCGAGCGGGCTGACACCCGGCATGCGCACGAACACGTCGCGGGCGATCAACTCGGAGAGCACGCACCGGGCAAAGGCTCCGTCATTGCAGCAATCGATGGTGACGAAGTTCGCCGCCGAGGGGAGAGGCTTCAGGCCGTTGGCGCGGGCGATCGTTGCGATGCGCTCGCGGGCCGCCGCAACCTTCTCGACGACGCCGGCGAGATGAGCGGTGTCCTGCAGCGATGCAAGCGCGCCGA
>PNOO01000346.1 GCA_013824905.1 Syntrophus sp. (in: bacteria)
TGAAGCCGGTGAGCTTGAGGTCTTCCAGTTCAAGACAGTGATGGAAAAGGTTCTGGATCCGGATCTCCATATCTCCGTTGCGGAAGCGAGACGCACCCTGGATGAGGAAGCGGAACCAGGCGACAGCCTCGGCATCAAGATCGAAACGAGCACCTTCGGCCGGATCGCCGTTCAGACGGCCAAACAGATCATCATCCAGCGAGTGAAGGATGCGGAGCGCGACAACATCTATGAGGAGTATCATGTAAAGAAAGGGGAGCTGGCCAACGGGTTTGTTCAGAGATTCGAAGGCGGCAACATCATCGTCAATCTGGGACGCGCCGAAGGGATCATCCCCATCTCAGAGCAGATATTCAAAGAATCCTATAAGCGGGGTGAGAGGATCAGGGCCTTCATCTGTGAGGTCAAGAAGATCACGAAGGGTCCCCAGATTATCCTCTCCCGTACCCATCCGGGTTTCCTCAAGGCCCTCTTCGATGTGGAGGTTCCCGAAATATCCGAGGGGTTGATCGAGATTGTCAACGTGTCGCGGGAAGCGGGGAAGAGGTCGAAGATCTCGGTCAGGACCCGGGATAAGGATATCGATCCCGTCGGTGCTTGCGTTGGCATGAGAGGCGCCCGTGTTCAGAGCGTCGTCCAGGAACTCAGGGGGGAGAAAATCGATATCGTTCCCTATTCCGAAGATCAGGCCAAATATGTCTGCAGTGCATTGTCTCCGGCGAAAGTGAACCGGGTTTTGGTTGATGATGAGAGCCGGTCGATGGAAGTGATTGTTCCCGATGATCAGCTCTCCCTGGCCATCGGAAGAAACGGACAGAATGTCAGGCTGGCGGTGAAACTGACCGGCTGGAAAATCGATGTCAAAAGCGAGACCACAGCGGCCGGAAAGATGGAAGACGACTTCGAGGGGCTCATGAAAATCCCGGGTATCGGCGAGGCCACGGCGGAGCGTCTGTTCAAGGCGGGGCTGAAAAGCGTGGCCATGCTTGCCGCAGCCGACGTGGAGCAGCTGTCGGCTATTCCGGGAGTGGGTGAGAAGACTGCGGCGATGTGGCTCGAGGAGGCGGTAAAGATGATCAACCAGGAGACCGGAACGGGTGAAACTGTGAATAGTCGCTAAAACCGTCACGCTGGGATAGTGAGATCGTCAGGGTACCCTCATTGCAAATATTGACTTAGGGGAGAGTTTTAGGCATGTCGAAAAAAAGAGTCTACGAACTGGCCAAGGAGTTAGGGCTGGAGAATAAAGAGTTGATCGCTCGCTTGGAGAAAATCGGCATCGCAGTGAGATCCCATTCGAGTTCGCTCGATGACGCCGATCTGGAGAGGATTCAGGCGGAACTCCTTTCTCCCGAACCCCGTGAGGTGGTTGAACAGAGAATCAAGTCCACGGTGATCAGGCGAAGGGCGGTCCGCCTGCCCGCTGAGGAGATCAGGCCCGAAGAGGTCGCCCCTGCGGCGCCCGAGGAAACACCCGCCGTTGAGCCAACGCCTGGTCCGGAACCGGTTCTTAAGGAAGCGGTCAGCCGGCCCGTTCCCAAAGAAGTTCCTGTAAGAACCTCGATCTATCGGGATGCGCCCCCCGGTGAAGCGATATCCAAACCGACGCCTTCCGTGAAGCCCGCGCCGAAACCTGTGACGCCTAAGGAACCGGTTCCGGGACGGGTGGTGAAAAGCGATGCGGTAAAACCGGAACCAGCGGCGCCGGAACAGAAAAAAACGGATCAGGAAGCTGAACACGAGACAAAACCGGTTCCGGAAATCGTTTCGAAGACGCCGGTGGCAGAGAAGAAACCCCTCCCCGTCCGACCTCCTGAACCCCGGGAAATCAGGCCCACCCCGCCGGTATCGAAAAAAGAGTTGCCCCGGAGACCGGACCTGAAAATCGTCAAGGACGTCACAGTTCCTCCTCCTCCTTCCCGTTTGGATAAGACCGGCAGGCCGGAAGCGGAAAAACCGAAGAAGAAAGGCGGAAAACCCCCCGTCGAGGTTCTGATGGGGGAAGTCGTGGCGCCCCGCAAGAAAGCCTTGATCAAGAAGCTGGTCGACCGGAAGGACAAGCGGATCGAG
>PNOO01000347.1 GCA_013824905.1 Syntrophus sp. (in: bacteria)
TTCCGGTCAAAGCCGTATGACGCCTCCGCGCTTTTGAAAAGCGCACGGAGTCCGAGCGTTCTGTAAAGCTCTCCCCAGAGGCTGTCACCGACGCTGATCCATTTTTCATCAAATTTAAGGAAAAGAGCCGTTCCTTTCCGGTAAAAGTAGTCCACATCGAGATTGATCTTTTCTTCCGGGGCCAGTTTGGACAAAAGAAGGAAAAATACCAGGCCCGTAAAGGAGAGGAGCTGTAGCGCTTCTGACAGATGCGGCAGATTGTAAGGACGGTATTCCGTAGCGAAAGGAAGCAGGACGTAAAGCACATCCGGATATACGCCGATCATGAAACAAAGAAGCGACGTGATCCCCATGGCCCAGAGCATGTTTGCCGGCGGTTCCTTGGCCTTGACAGGCTCTCCCTTTCCGAAGAAGGCAAAATAGGTCACTTTCAATCCCACGGAGAGGAATGTCCCTATTCCCGCGAGGTTCAGGAAGTTCATCAGCCAGAGCCTTCCCTCCTGGTGGGCCGCGGCCACGATCATGGATTTGCTCACGAAGCCGCTGAAAAGAGGGAATCCCGCAATGGACACTGCCCCGACGATATAAAAAATCATCGTCAGCGGCATGGTTTTGTAGAGTCCCCCCAGGCGCGTCAGCTTTGCAGTTCCCGTCATGTACAATACGGCGCCGGCCCCCATGAAAAGGAGGGCCTTATAGAGAATGTGGGCGAAGGCATGGGCTGCCGCCCCGTTCAAGGCCAGGTGCGTCCCGATGCCTATTCCGGCCACCATATATCCGACCTGGCTGATGATGTGATAGGCCAGCACCCGGCGTATGTCATTTTCGATGACGGCATAACAGACGCCGAAGACGGTCATGGCCGTTCCCATGATGGCCAGAACCTCAAATCCGGCAAATCCGCGCGCCAACACATATACCGCCGTTTTCGTCGTAAAGGCGCAAAGGAAAACGGCGCCTTCAACGGTCGCTTCCGGATAGGCGTCGGGAAGCCAGGCGTGCAGCGGCAGTACGGCGGCATTCAGGGCAAATCCGCAGAGGATCAGGTATTCGGGGAGTCCGGCGCTGCCCGGAGCAATGCTGGTGAAGGCAAAACTTCCCGTCTTGCTGTAGTAGAGCATCATCCCCGTAAAAAAGAGGAGTCCGCCAAAGACATGAACGAGAAGGTAGCGAAATCCGGCGTCCAGGGACTTTTTCGTCCTCTGATACCAGACAAGGAAGACAGAGGAAAAGGCCATGATCTCCCAGAAGATGAACAAAGTGAAATAGTCGCCGGCAAAAACAGCCCCCAGCGAACTTCCCACATACAGGAATCCGGCGATATGGTGCCCGCTTTCCTTGACGTGGAGCGCGTAGAGGGCGCCGAGAAAAGCCATGATGGTGAACACCCAGGCGAATATCAGACTCAGTTTATCGACCCTTCCAAAGACGCCGTCGACGTTTAAAAAGCGGTACTGACCGTAGATTCCCTGCTCAGCCAAAGCAACGGCGATAATGGCGAGGGCGGGGATAAGAAGAAGGATCGCCTTTCTGGCCTTCCCTTGAAAAAAGGGCAGCAGCAGACTCCCCGCGAAAAAGAAAAGCGCCGGATGCAGCCAGCTATTCATAACGAACGACCTCGTAAAAAGTGAGACTTTTGAAAATCACGATCCCTCCGCGCGCTGGACATTTTTCGGCCCTGCGCCTCCTCGCTTCGCTGCAAAGACGAAACTCGCGCTTCGCGCTCAAACAGTCGTCTTTGCTGGCGCTCCACTGTGGGGGCAGGGCGCCCCGAAAAATCTCCAATGCGCGCTTCCGGGATCCGATTTCCAAGTGTCGCAAAGGTCTCAAAGGCCGAAGAGCCGTCAATCATAGTAATCCTCATTCTTGGCAAGAAACAGATGCGCGATCCCCTTGCTGAATTTAATCAGCAGGAAACAACCGACCGTTCCGAATACGGCCCAGTAGGCATAGATTTTATCAATCAGATAATGGGCGTGTTCCCTTGAGAGGAAAACATCGAAGACGACCAGGACCGCCAGATAGACGATCATCACGGTCTTGAGGATTTT
>PNOO01000348.1 GCA_013824905.1 Syntrophus sp. (in: bacteria)
AAAATATCCTGTGTCGTGGAGGCAAAATATGCGGAACTGGCAGTTACGGTCCTGCATGATGCCTTCGGATTGGAACGGGAATCGTAAATGCAGGTTAGCGAAGGACAGAGACTGGGTGCCCTGACTGTTCTGATCGCCTCGTTGTATGTCTATGTCGGGGCCTTTATTCATGATCGTTACCCGTTTCCGGTATCGCCCCTGCCTTGGGGAGACCAGGGACCGGGGATGATCGCCGTAGAGGTCACAGGCAATCGAGGCGCAGACGGCATCTATTTTTTCCCGAAAGCGACAGCCTTTACACAACTTTATAAAATCACAGGCTATGAAGTGAAGGGTGAAAATTCCGGCTTTGCTGAAGCGTGGAGTTCTGCCGGTTCAGCCCTCTCCGTCTCCGCCGCGGAAGGGAATCTGAAAATCACGGAGATGGCTTCGGTCACGAGGCTTGCCCTCGGGCTGCAGATCGATCTCAACAACGCAACAGAAGAGGAGCTTTCCCTGGTACCCGGCATCGGAGAGACGTTGGCCGATCGGATAGTTCAGCTGAGGCAGTTGAGGGGGAAATTCGGGGGGCTTGCGGAACTCACAGCCATTCCCGGGATTAAGGAAAAAAAACTGCGAATCCTCGAAAAGTACCTGTCGGTAGGACCGATTCCTTGACTATGCTTGCCGATCCCGTTGAGCCTTCGGTCAGGGAAGATATCTGACTTCCTGTCATCCTCGGCCGCTGTCCCTACTAGGGTACGGGGGTTCCGCTACTGTACCTGCTGAAATAATCGAGGACGCGTCGGACATAAGACTGTGTTTCCTGGTAGGGAGGGATTCGGTTCTTGTATCGCAGAACCGTGTTCTCACCGGAATTGTAAGCGGCAAGCACCAGTGGCAAATTCCCGTTGAACAGATTCATCAGGTAGCGAAGATAGCGGACACCGCCGTCGATGTTGGTCTCAGGATGAAATGAATCCTGTACCTGAAGCGTGGCAGCTGTCGCAGGCATGAGTTGCATCAACCCCCGGGCGCCAACGGGTGAAACGGCTCGGTGATTGAAGTTTGATTCCGCTTTGATAATGGCCTTGATCAGGGCGGAGTCGACGCGATATTTTTCGGAGGTCTTGGTGATCAGATCATCATAACCGGAGATATCCCCTTTCATCTGTATGATGACCCTTTTTTCCTTCATAACGAGGACATAGGGCAAATTGTGATCTGTCGGGACATTGGTCAGATGGACGACACCCTCCGGGTCCACGTATTTGTATATATCCCCCAGACAAATCGAAGCGACGCTCAAGATAACGATTACGGGAACAATAAGTGATAAAGCCTTTTTGTATATCACGTTCAACCTAAAGTGTATCATCTCGATGTTGAAAAATGATCAAAAATATACTTTAATCCTCCTGCGAATACAAGCTGAGAGTTTTGTACGTGGCCCTTGCCGAAAAACATCCCTATGTGAAGCTCCCTACCCGGAGGAGTAAGCTTTCCGTTTCGGAAGGGGCTCGCAGCCATAGAAATTCAAAGATTTCGATACCCCTCCGCAGCGTATTATCGGTAAAAAAGAAGATTTTCTTGAGACGAATCACAAAAACCTTGGCTTCGTCATTGCGGATAGAACGTAGCGATTGCATAAGCATCCCATCTCAGTGAGAATGAGGCGGCGTAAAGTTCATATAGAGTGTAGCGAATATGCGCTTCTTTAGGGGTGTAAGGGGAAGAAATTCCAGGGTATCGGGTTTTTTGCATCTCATTATTCTTGACATGGATTATCGATGGTGGTAGGTATCGACGACAGCGATTCTTTCGAAAAGGTCGGTAAAACCTCAAATCTGGAGCGACTTCGAGTGTGAAGCTCCAGAGGCAAGGCGCGCAAAACCTGCTCCCGCAAAAGTGGTGGAAGGATAAAGCGTACTGCACATAGGGATTTTTTTATAAAGCTATCCGCAAGGGGCTGATTCGTGTCGGGGCGTGGCGCAGTCTGGTAGCGTATCTGAATGGGGTTCAGAGGGCCGGTGGTTCAAATCCACTCGCCCCGACCAATTGAAAAAA
>PNOO01000349.1 GCA_013824905.1 Syntrophus sp. (in: bacteria)
CCAACCCCGCCACCATCATGACCGATCCTGGCATGGCGGATGCCACATACATCGAGCCTCTGACGATGCAGGCCCTGACGGAAATCATCGAGAAGGAACGGCCCGACGCCCTCCTGCCGAACCTGGGGGGTCAGACCGGCCTCAACCTCTCATCGCAGCTCGCCAAGGCCGGTGTGCTCGCCAAATACGGCGTCCGCATCATCGGCGTCGAAGCGGACGCCATCGAAAAGGGCGAGGACCGCATCATCTTCAAAGAAACCATGAAACGGCTGGGTATCGACATGCCCGAGAGCGCACCGGCGTTCAGCGTCGAGGAAGCCGAAAAGGTCGCCGCCGAAATCGGCTATCCCGTCGTCGTCCGACCGGCTTACACGATGGGCGGCACGGGCGGCGGTCTCGTTTACAACATTGAGGAACTCCGCGTGGTCGCCGGCCGCGGCCTGTCCGCCAGCATGGTCGGCCAGATCCTCATCGAGGAGTCGGTCCTCGGATGGGAGGAATTGGAACTGGAAGTCGTCCGCGACGCCAAAAACCAGATGATCACCGTATGCTTCATCGAAAATGTGGACGCCATGGGCGTGCATACCGGAGATTCTTACTGCGTCGCCCCCATGCTGACGATCGACCCGAAGCTGCAGGCGAGGCTCCAGGAGTATTCCTACCGGATCGTCGAGGCAATCGGGGTGATCGGAGGGACCAATATCCAGTTTGCCCACGATCCCCGGACGGGCCGGGTCGTCATCATCGAGATCAACCCGCGCACCTCGCGCTCGTCGGCCCTTGCCTCCAAGGCCACCGGCTTCCCCATCGCGCTCGTTTCGGCCAAACTGGCCGGCGGTCTCACGCTCGACGAAATCCCCTACTGGCGCGACGGGAGCCTGGAGAAATACACGCCTTCCGGCGACTATGTCGTCGTGAAGTTCTCCCGTTGGGCCTTCGAGAAATTCAAAGGCGCCGAAGACAAGCTGGGCACACAGATGCGCGCCGTCGGCGAGGTGATGAGCATCGGTAAGACCTACAAGGAGGCCTTCCAGAAGGCGATCCGCTCGCTCGAAAACGGCCGCCATGGACTTGGCTTCGCCAAGGACTTCAACAAACGTTCCCTGTCCGAACTGATGACGATGCTCAACGAACCCTCCAGCGAGCGACAGTGGATCATGTATGAAGCGCTCCGGAAGGGCGCCACGGTGGAGGATCTTTTTGCCAAGACCTACATCAAACCGTGGTTCATACAACAGATGAAAGAGCTTGTCGAACTGGAGGAGCGGATCCTCCCGTTCAAGGGGAAAGGCCTGCCTGACGACCTGCTCATTCAGGCGAAGAAAGACGGTTTCGCCGACAAGTATCTCAGCCGGCTGCTCGGCATTGCCGAGGTGAAAATCCGCGAGCAGCGAAAGAAGGTCGGCTGCCTCGAGGCCTGGGATGCCCTTCCCGTCAGCGGTGTCGAAAACGCGGCGTATTACTATTCCACTTACAATCGGCCCGATAAGGTGCTCTCCAGCTCCCGGAAGAAGGTCATGGTCCTCGGCGGCGGTCCGAACCGCATCGGTCAGGGGATCGAGTTCGACTACTGCTGCGTCCATGCCGCCTTCGCCCTGCGCGACGCCGGTTATGAAACGATCATGGTCAACTGCAACCCGGAGACCGTTTCCACCGACTATGACACCTCCGACAAACTCTACTTCGAGCCTCTGACCGTCGAAGACGTCCTGGCGATTTACGAGAAGGAGCAACCGGAAGGCGTCGTCGTCCAGTTCGGCGGCCAGACGCCGCTCAACATCGCGGGCGAACTCGCCGCGGCCGGCGTCCGGATTCTCGGCACCTCGCCCGATACCATCGATCTGGCCGAAGACCGAGACCGTTTCCGAAAGATGATGGACAAGATGGGTATCGCCATGCCCGAGTCCGGCATGGCCGCCGGTTTCGAGGAGGCCAAGCAGATTGCCGAGCGTATCGGCTATCCGGTGATGGTGAGGCCGTCGTTTGTCCTGGGCGGCCGCGGTATGGAAGTCGTGCACGACGATGAGATGCTCAAGCAGTAT
>PNOO01000350.1 GCA_013824905.1 Syntrophus sp. (in: bacteria)
AGATCGGGGACTCGGCGATGATGACGTCGGAGCGGGTTGCCCCGCCTCTCGCTTCCGGGCCATAGGACTGGGACTGAACGGCAATCAGATTTTCATGCAGCACGGCTGCCTCCGCCAGAATGATCGCCGCCGTGACCACCCCCTGGCCGCCGGAACCGGAAAACACTAGCCTGCATCGTTCCATGGTCACTTCCCCTTCATCGCCCGCTCGATGATCTTCTGATACTCGGAACAGTACTCAGGCATCTCCTTTTTTACAAAAACGCCCCGTTCGATCAGCGACGGATTCTCTTGCTTTGCCTTGGAGCCGATCGGCGTCGTCGACGTCTTCATCTTCTCCATCATGTCCACCGCGCTCCCCTCTTTATTCTTTCTGCCGAAGTAGGTCGGGCACTGCGACATCACCTCCACGACGGAAAATCCTTTGTGCCGGATCGCTTCCTCCAGGACATCGGCCAACTGCTGAACGTGATAGGCGGTGGTGCGCGCCACAAAGGTCGCCCCCGCCGCCACCGCCATATTGACCACGTCGAACTCCTGGTCGATGTTCGTATAGGGCGCCGTCGTCGCCATAGTGCCGTAACCCGACAACGGCGAATACTGACCGCCCGTCATTCCGTAAATCCGGTTGTTCATCACGATGGCCGTCATATCGATGTTCCGGCGGCAGGCATGGATGAAGTGGTTTCCCCCGATGGACAGGGCGTCGCCATCGCCCATCGGCACGAGCACCGTCAACTCCGGACGGCTCATCTTCACCCCGATGGCGAACGCCAGCGCTCTCCCGTGGAGGGTGTGCAGCGTGTGAAAATCCAGGTACCCCGCAATCCGGGACGAACAGCCGATACCCGACACCATCACGATGTCGTTTTTTTTCAGCCCCATATTCTCGACCGTGCGTAGAAGACCATTGAGCACGATCCCGTGCCCGCAACCCGGACACCAGATATGCGGAAAGAACCTCTCCCGGAGATATTCCCCCACGGCCATGTCAGACTCCTTTACCCTGGATCAGGCGTAGAATGTTGCGGATGTCCTCAGGCGTGATCAACACTCCATCCACCCGGTTGGACAAAAAGACCCGCTCCGGCCTTTCCACCGATTCCTTGACCGACTGCAGAAGCTGACCCATGTTCATCTCCACGACCACCACATAGCGGGCGTTTTTCGTCTTCTCCCGGACCAGCGCCGCGGGGAACGGCCAGATCGTCTGCAGTTCCAGCAACCCTATCCGCTCTCCGCGTTTGCGACGGTCCTCGACCACGTGCAGCGCCGAACGCGCCGAGGCGCCGTAAGAAATCAGAAGAATCTCCGCGTCAGCAACGAAATATTCCTTGTAGCGGGTCAACTCGTTCACATGGCTTTCGATCTTATCCACGAGGTGCCGTAAAAGCTCATGGACTACCCTCGGATTGTCCGAAGGGAATCCCCACATGTCGTGGAATAAACCCGTCACATTGTACCGGTGCACGCCCCCGAAATCGGACATCGGCAGACGGCCGTCCTCCCGGGGCAAATAGGGATGGTAATCGACCCCCTCCCGCACCGACGTCTTGAGTCGTTCCACCAGGTGGATTTCCCCGGGCGCCGGTATCTCCAGACGTTCCCGCATGTGCCCGATCACCTCGTCAAACAACAAAATCACAGGCGTCCGATACGTCTCCGAGAAGTTAAAGGCATCGACCGTGATCGCAAAGACGTCCTGGTGGTTCGAAGCGGTGAGCGCAATGATCGAATGGTCTCCGTGCGTTCCCCACCGGGCCTGGTTCACGTCCCCCTGGCTGACCTTCGTCGGCAGGCCGGTCGAGGGTCCTCCCCGCTGCACATTAACGATAACGCACGGGATCTCCGCCATGATCGCAAACCCCAGCCCCTCTTGCATCAGCGAAAAACCCGGCCCGCTCGTCGCCGTCAGCACCTTTTTCCCTGTCAACGACGCGCCGATGATCGCACAGATCGAGGCAATTTCATCCTCCATCTGCATGAATATCCCGCCCTTCACGGGAAGGCGCGCCGACATCAGCTCC
>PNOO01000351.1 GCA_013824905.1 Syntrophus sp. (in: bacteria)
GACACAGGATTTGCACCCGGTGCACCGGCTTGCTTTTACAAATATTTCCTTCGGCTCAGACATAACTTGCTCCTTGTTGTCATTTTATTTTTGCGGCCTTGTCAAAAGCCGGAAGCCCTATCAAAGCCCGAGGCCTTTGCGGCGCTCATCAATAGCAGCCAAAAGCTTGTCCGCCGACGATTCAGGATCAAGATCCACGATAAAATATCCGCCGGTCAGGTCCTTTACCTTGTCCGTGAGAATCTGCGTAACCGCAGGACTTCCGAGAACCGGCAGCATAACACCAACGTGTGTGGGAAGGCCGGCGGCTACGGCATATATCCCGATGGAAACCGCCTTTTCCGATACGGCTTCGGCAGCCGAAGCGACCACGGGCAATTTGTCGATGTCCACCCCCAGATAGTTGGCGATGGCGACCGTGATCGCCACAGCCCGGGAATTGTCAACGCACGACCCCAGGTGCAATACCGGCGGAAGCGGCCCGTTCAGCCCGTTTGCCTCGCCGATGGCCGTCAGTACGGCTTTCAGGCCGTCGCCGCAGAGCCTGTCCACATTTGCAGGATCCATAAATCCGTGCCTCATCAGCGCACCGGCGCCGCATCCGGTGGCGACGACCAGCACATTTTCCTTCAGCAGCCTTTCCGCTATTATCTTGAAGTTTTTATCCTGGGGCACTTTGACATTATTACAGCCGGCAAACAGACATACCCCCCTGATGTTGCCGTTTTTTATATTATCGATAAGAGGCTTCAGCGGGTCTTGCGCATCCAGTTTGGAAAGAGCGGCCACAATAGATTCAACTGAAAATCCGGCAACGACGGTATTCACAATATCCGGAATATCAACCGGCTTGCCTTTTCTACGGCCAAAGCTTTCTATGGCCACCCGGATGACTTCCTTTGCTTTCTCAACCGCCGCCTCTTCTGCAAATTCTATATGCTGCGCGCCGGTAATTTTGCAGAGGTCCATAGTGGTTACAATCTTTGTTCCCATGCATTCCGCAACCGTGACAACGGATGGCATAATGCACTGGTAGTCAACCACCATGGCGTCGACGGCGCCCGTCAGCATGGCCATCTCCTGACTGACCGAATGGGTGCACGACGGGATGCCGTGGCGCTCCATCAGTTCGTTTCCGGTACAACAGACGCCCACTATGTTTATTCCCGACGCGCCGGCATCAGCGGCTTCCGTCTCCATGTCGCCGGCCACGGCGACAATCATTTCTGAAAGGACCGGATTGTGTCCATGCACGGCGATGTTCACCATATCTTGCTTCAGGGTTCCCAGATTGGCTTTGGATACCAGGGGGGTGGGCGTCCCGAACATGATATCGGCCAGGTCGGTACCCATGTAGCATCCTGCCAGATCGGCCACTCCGCATCTGATTCCAGCAATGAGCAAATTGACGGCATCCGCATCGACACCGTACAGCGTCCTGTGCATGATTTCGGAAACCTCATGGTCAATGCCTTTCGGGACCGCGCCCAGAGCCGAAAGAACTTTTACACGGCCCGGCGTGACTACAGTAGTTGCCCACAAGACAGGGGTTTCCTTTTCGTGAAAATCCGCCAGGGCCGCCTTTGCGACATCCTCGGCGATCGCCATCTCCTCCCGCCCTTCGACGGCAATTCCAAGACGGCCGGCAACGGCTTTGAGCTTGGCGCCGTCCTTGATGGAATAGTCCTTGGCTTCTCCCTTGACCATCTTCATCATCGTATGTGCCAGATGTTTTGCGTGCCCCGAATGAGCGGCTGTTCCCGCGGCGATGGCCCTGTCCAGCCCCCGTGCCACCATAACGTCTGCCGTGGCGCCGCATATGCCTGTCCTCGGCTCTTCCCCAAAAGGGTCAAGCCGGCAGGGTCCCTGGAGACAGTGACGGCAACAAAGGCCCGTATCGCCATAACTGCACTGAGGAGTCATGGCCTCGTACCTGTCCCAGACAGTGACAATTCCTTTTTTATCGGCCTTTGAAATCATTTGCTGGATGGCAGGATCGATACTCTTTTCTTGAACGTTCA
>PNOO01000352.1 GCA_013824905.1 Syntrophus sp. (in: bacteria)
AAACTCCGGCCTCCCTGGCCTTGCGGATGGCGATCTCCATGGCCCGGTAGCTGATCACCTGACCGATGCCGTCGTGCCCGTCCAGAAGGGCGGTGGCAATCGTCTCTTTCTCTGTCGTGAGGTTCACCGAGGGCGACATCGCGCCTCCCTTCAGCCTGGCGGCGTAAAGGGGCAGGCGAAGAACGCCGTGGGTATCGACGCCCCGAAGGTTCGCCGTCACCAGTGTTTGGGCGGTGATTTCGGCTTCGTCGCGGGGGACGCCCAGTTTCTGGAGAACCTGGATGCAGAAGGTCTCGAGTTGATCATGCCTTGCCATCACCTTGTGACTCGCCGTTACTTCTTCGACCATGGGAAAACCCTCCTCCAATTTGTGTCCAGCAGATCAAAAATTTCACTCTTCACTTTTACCGATCACCATGTCCGGCGATACCCGTTTTTGCCACTTCGCCAGGAGGAACGGTGAAAAGACGGCCAGCAAAATCAGGGTGACCAGCACCATGCTGATCGGATTTTTGATGAAGTAGACCGGATCCCCCAATGAAAGCTTCAATGCGTGCCGGAAGCCTCTTTCCGCCATGGGTCCAAGGATGAGCCCCAGCATGGCGGGCGCCGGATGGAAGCCGAGGATTTTGAAGAAATACCCGATGATCCCAAAGGCCAGCATGACATAGACGCCGAACATATCGTTCTCCAGGGCATAGGATCCGATGACGCACAGGGTCACGATAGCGGGCGCAAGCACCCCCGACGGTACCTGAAGCGCCTTGGCGAAAAGGTTGGATCCCAGAAGGCCCATGAGGAAAACGAAGATATTCCCGATAAACAGACCGATAATCATCGCGTAGGTCGTCTGGGCGTGGACGGTGAAGAGCTCCCGCCCGGGGACCAGACCCTGAATCAAAAGCCCCCCGAGCAGAACGGCAGCCGCAGAGCTTCCGGGGATTCCCAGGGTGATCAGGGGGATATAAGCCGTGGCCGTGTCGGCGTTGTTGGCGCATTCCGGCGCCGCCACCCCCTCAATGACGCCCGTCCCGAACAGCTCCGGATGCTTTGAGAACCGCCGCTCTTCGTTGTAGGCCAACCAGGAAGAGACGGAACCGCCGGCCCCCGGCAGAATGCCGATGATAGCCCCGATGATGCAGGAGCGAACCCACGTCATCCGCAGTTTCCATATCTCGCCCAGCCCGACGAAGTATTCCCGCCACCCCACCTGCTGTATGCCGGAAGTGCCGGAGACAGCCCCGGACGAGAGCAACATCACCTGGGGAAGGGAGAAGAGGCCGATCATGGCGGGGACAAAACCCACCCCCGTGGTCAAACCGAGGACGCCGAAAGTGAACCTTTCGTTCCCCGATATGACGTCCACCCCAATGGTGCCCGCGAAGAGTCCGATAGCCCCCGACATGATCCCTTTCATGGGCGATCCGCCTGAGAGGCTGCCCACCGCCGTCAGACCGAACATCGCCAGCCAGAAGTACTCGACGGGGCCGAACATCACCGAGACCAGCGAGAGGGGAGGCGCCATGAACAGCAGCACCAGGACGCTGAAGATTCCGCCGATCAATCCCCCCCATACCGCTATCGATATGGCATAGCCGGCACGCCCTTTGAGGGCGAGCTGGTAGCCGTCCAGGGTGGTTGCTGCGGCGGCAGGAGTGCCGGGAGTGCAAACCAGGATGGCGGAGATGGAGCAGCCGGTGTTCGCCCCCGCGTGGATGGCGGTCAGCATCATCAGTGCCGCGACAGGGTTCATGCCGAAAGTCAGGGGGATCAAGAGCGCGATCCCCATGGTGGCGGTCAGCCCGGGGAGGCAGCCGACCAGCATGCCGAATGCCGCTCCCACGAAACACATAAAGACGTTGTACGGCTGAAAGGCCAGGGGAGCCCCGGCCAAGAGACCCGAAAAGATGCCTTCGAACATATCCTCTTTCTCCTCTTCCTCTGTATTCTAGATCCCTGTTGGTCTTGCCATTTCCCTTAAGGTTATTCGAACAGGATGCCGATCGG
>PNOO01000353.1 GCA_013824905.1 Syntrophus sp. (in: bacteria)
CTTGAGTTGCCCTTGGGAAACCATGGGGATGAATCCACATCTGGGACAGGGAGAGACGACGCTCCGGTGAGACAAGACAACCTTCTGGAACGAATACTGGAGGCGGACAACCTTCGGCGAGCGCTCCGGCAGGTTCGGCGCAACAGAGGCGCTCCCGGAATCGATGGGATGACCGTCGAAGAGCTCCCGGAGCATCTCAAGGAACACTGGCCGCGACTGAAGGAATCCTTGCTGAATGGCGCCTACGAACCCCAGCCGGTACGAAGAGTAACCATACCGAAGCCGAGGGGAGGGGAGCGGCAGCTTGGGGTTCCGACGGTCCTCGACCGGTTCGTTCAGCAAGCCCTGATGCAGGTGCTACAGGAGGAATGGGACGACGGATTCTCACCTTCGAGCTACGGTTTTCGCCCCAACCGCTCGGCGCATCAAGCCATCGCCAAGGCGCAGGAGCATATCCGATAAGGATACTCCTTCGTGGTAGACATCGATCTGGAGAAGTTCTTCGACCGTGTTAACCACGACATCCTCATGGCGAAGGTAGCCGATCGGATACGGGACCGGCGGATCGTGAAACTCATTCGCCGGATTCTGAGCGCGGGAGCCGTCACGCTCGCAGGGTTCGAACCCGCAACGGAGGGGACGCCGCAAGGCAGTCCCCTTTCGCCGATTCTCTCTAACCTGCTTCTGGACGAGTTTGACAAGGAACTGGAAAGACGGGGCCACCGTTTCGTCCGTTATGCTGATGATTGCAATACCTATGTCAGAAGCAAAACGGCGGGCGAACGGGTCATGGCGAGTGTAACCCGGTATCTGGAGAAGCGGCTGCGACTCAAGATCAACGCCGCTAAAAGTGCGGTAGACCGTCCCTGGAACCGCAGGTTTCTGGGATTCACCTTCACCCGCCGCCGGGACAACCGGCGCAAGGTGAGCGACAAGGCGCTCAAAAGCTTCAAGACGAGAATCCGCGAAATCACGCGGCGCATCCGCGGGCGGACCCTTGCCGGGATCATCGAGGAACTGAGGGCCTACATCCTCGGATGGAAGGCGTACTTCGGTTTTGCCGAAGTCCTCTCACCCTTGAAAGACCTGGACAAATGGATACGCCGGAGGTTGCGGTCATACGTCTGGAAGCAGTGGGGGCGCTCGGGATACCGAGAACTCCGGAAGCGGGGAGTGGGTCGTGAGCTTGCATGGAACACCTGCAAGTCGGCCCACGGCCCGTGGAGGTTGAGTCAGAGCCCGGCACTGGTCATCGCGCTGCCGTGGCGCTGCTTCCACTCCCTCGGGCTGCCGAGCCTGGCAGGTTGACTAAGAACACTTAATCCACCGAACCGCCGTATACGTGATCCGTATGTACGGTGGTGTGGGAGGAGGGGAGCCGCAAGGCTCCTCCCTATCCCGATTGGGTGCTATGAAAATTGTAAATATTGTGAGATAGTGAATTTATTGCGGTTGACATAGGAGGAATTGGGAGATGAAACTTACAGCAATCATCGAGAAGGAAGGCACTGGCTATGTCTCGTTGTGTCCTGAATTAGATATTGCAAGTCAAGGTGATACCATTGAGGGCGCAAGAGATAATCTTCAAGAAGCATTGGAGTTATTTTTTGAAACGGCATCTGCTGAAGAAATACAGCACCGACTTCATGGTGAAGTATTTGTCACGCAAGTTGAGGTTGCCGTTGGGTAAACTACTCATCCTCTCAGGCAAGGATGTATGCGCTATTTTGTCCCGACATGGATTCACGGAAATTCGACAGCGGGGCAGCCATATCGTTATGCAGCAACGGTTGCCTAATCGTACCATCACTGTTCCCGTTCCCAACCATGCTGAAATTCGCATTGGAACTCTACAGTCCATTATCCGGCAGTCTGGACTGCCTCGCAGTGAATTTGAAACGTAATATTCTTTGCCCAACCAGACAATTCATCCGACTCGCTACTCTCGCGGCTGATTTTGACCGATGGCGCGGACGTTACGCGCAGCGCCGTTATGTG
>PNOO01000354.1 GCA_013824905.1 Syntrophus sp. (in: bacteria)
GCTCAACACACTCGCGGTGCGTCCCTGGCCAGAAGATCCTATCGCAAAGGGGGCACTTTCGAAACTGTCTGCATTTCTGATACACGTAGGCGGGGACGAGACCTTCAGCGGTTTCCTTCGGAATCGCCTCCAAAGGCGCATTGCAGCGAAGACAGAGGGTCATCCTCTTCACCGGATCCGGGATGATCGTCAGCGCCGCCAGTACCTCGGCGAGTTGATCGGGAGCGTTGTCGGCTCTCACGACAACAAGCTGCACCGGATGCGTTCGGCGGGAAAGATCCCGTTTCCGAGTAAGGGCGACTCTCCCCTCCTCAGCGGCCTTCCGGAGAAAACTGAGATCTGCATTCCCCCGCTCATAAAGAGTGTCGTAGCCGAGGATCCGGAGCCACTTCGCCAGTGTTCCCAGATTGCGATCCGCGATGAATCGGATATCCATATGATCACTCAGGTGGAAAACGCTGCAGGGTAAATCGCCCTTCATCGAACAACAGGTAGGAGTCGTGGGTAATCCAGTCGCCGAGCGTGACGAAGGTTTTTCCCCGGTCGCCGCTTAAAATCTCCCGGAGCAACGGTTTATGGCAATGGCCGAGGATCACGGCATCATAACCTTCATGAAATTTTTCCAGGGCGAAACGATACATCAGCTCCGCCAGACGATCCTGGGATTCTCTGGACATTTCTTTACTCATCGCGGCGCTGAGACGAGCCAGTCGCCACAGAAACACCAGGGGAAGCAGCCTCTGCAGACGGCGTGCAAAGGACCCGCGCAGGAATCCCCGCAGAGCCAGATATTTCAGGTTGCCCCGATCTACTGTATCCCCATGGGAAACAAGAATCCGGAGACCGTCAAGGTTGAATTCGGCCCAATCCGGATAGACATCGATCCCCAGTTTACGAGAAAAATAGTCGGCTAGGGAAAAATCATGATTCCCCTCACAGAGGCTGATCCGAACCCCCTCCTGTTTCAAGGTGATAATCCGATCCACGACTGGCCGAAAGCCGGGATAGATCGCATCCTCTCTCCCGAACCAAAAATCGAAGAAATCACCCGCTATGACGAGGTGATCCAAGGTTAGGGCACCGACAGCAGTCTCCCCACTTTCCGTCCCTCCCCTTCCCCGGAGCCGGTCGAAAAATTGCATGAGTTTTACATGGTTTGGATACTCAGGTCCTTTCAGGTGAACATCGGAGAGAAAGACCGTCTTCATTTTGTCTCTCCTTGTGGAAGAAAGTTCCCTCGCCAGTGGAAGTGTTCCTTCTTGGTAACCGTCTGCTCCATAAAAGGCGTCTATCAGATTTACTGCTTCCGTTCAAGCCTAGATATGACAACGTTTTTGATGAACCAGAAATTATGAACAGTGGAGTCGGAAAATCCGTTGACAAGGTTATCGGCAATCCGATAGAAGGTCAACAGCGGTCGGATGTTCCGCGCCGCATGCAATTCACGATGGAAAGGGATTATTTTGACAGGAACCTTCGTAAATGCCGGAGCGATTTTTGCCGGAAGCCTGGCTGGTCTGGCCGCCGGGAAACACCTTCCGGAACGACTCAAGACCACCGTCATGCAAGCCCTCGGCTTGGCGGTTATCCTGATCGGCATGCATATGGCCTTGTCCGGAAAGGAGCCCCTGACGTCAATCGGCTGCCTTCTTCTTGGCGCCCTCACAGGGGAACTCCTCCGTATCGAACAGGGTGTTGAGCGTATCGGCGAGTGGCTTAAGTCAAAAACCGGATCGAATTCCTCGACATTCGTCCAGGGGTTCGTCTCCGCCTCGCTTCTCTATTTGACAGGGGCAATGATGATCGTAGGCGCCATCCAGGATGGCACTGTGGGGGATACACGCACCCTCTATATCAAATCCCTTCTCGATGGTGTGGCCTCTATCGCCTTCTCTTCAACACTCGGGGCGGGTGTGGCCTTCTCAGCTTTATCCGTTCTGGTGGTCCAGGGCGGGGTCACGCTACTCGCCTCGCACCTCCACTTTTTGCGCG
>PNOO01000355.1 GCA_013824905.1 Syntrophus sp. (in: bacteria)
AACGTGATCAAATCGATCCGCTACCTGGGCGTCATCGCCAATTGCGGGATGGTCGGCGGTGGGGCGATCTCCACCTCCGTCTTCCCCTTCATCCTTAGGGGGGTCAAGCTCCTCGGCACCGATTCGGTCCAGTGCCCGATGGACGTGCGCCTCAAGGTCTGGGAGAAGCTCGCCGGTCAGTGGAAGCCCGCCCGCCTGGAGCGGTTGGTCAAAACGGTCACCCTCGACGACCTGGACGATGCAATCCGGGTCATCCTGAAAGGGAAAAGCACGGGCCGGACCCTAGTCGCGCCGAAGACAAAGGCGAAAGACTAAACGGAAAGGCGCAGGCAACCAAACTCGCGTCCATGGCGCAAAACGGGTATGCAAGAACAATGAGACCGGCTCACTCCATGGTCGGAGGACTGTAACACCTTGGCTCCCGATTTTCCGTCGGGAAAAGAAAGTTTTTAATCTATTTCGATATCAAAGGAGAAGATCATGAAAGGCATCTTAATAGCGTTTTTTTGTCTTGCGGCAACCACCGTCTCCGCGGCGGAGATCAAAGTGCTGAGCGGGGGGGCGGTCGAGCCTGGGTTGGAGGCGTTTGCACAGCAGGTCAGGCGTGAAATAGGCCACGAGCTCAAGATCCAGTACAATACCGCGCCGCAGATTGCCAAGCGCCTCGCTGCAGGTGAGGTGTACGATATTCTGATTTCACCGCCGGCAACGATCGAACAGGCGGTCAAAGAGGGAAAGGTCGTCTTCGACACCCGGACACAGGTGGGTCGTGTGGGGGCGGGCATCATCGTGCGCACCGGCGTATCCATGCCCAATGTCGCGACCGTCGATGCGCTGAAGCAGGCGTTGATTGGCGCTGAATCGGTGGTCTACAACACGGCTTCCACCGGCATTTACCTCGATAAACTCTTCGAGAAGATGGGCATTGCCGATCAGCTCAAATCAAAAACGACGCGTTACCCAAACGGTGCTGCCGTGATGGAACATGTGATCAAAGGCAAAGGCAATGAGATTGGTTTTGGTGCGATCACCGAGATCAGGCTTTACGAGGCCAAGGGGCTGAGGCTCGTCGGGCCGTTGCCGGCGGAGGTCCAGAACTACACGAACTACGAAGCCGTGCTCATGACCGGTGCGGCGTCAGCCGATACAGCGCGGGCGGTATT
Organism: Syntrophus sp. (in: bacteria); assembly: GCA_013824905.1. GTDB lineage: Bacteria > Desulfobacterota > Syntrophia > Syntrophales > UBA5619 > JAKAFS01. The sequence continues at coordinate 1,164 of PNOO01000355.1, forward strand.
GCGCTATCTCATCACTCCGGCTGCGAAAGCCGCGTTCGCCGCCGGCGGCGTCGAGTAGTATACCGGTACGACATAGGGTGCGCGTGAGGGATGACCCGCACAAATATCCCCATCTCCTGATTCGCGTTTCCGGATATTCCGCCTATTTCAACGACCTGGCGCCGGCCATGAAGGAGGAGATCATCAGCCGAACCGTGATCGCGTCGGTCCGTTGACATTGAATGCAACGCTGCGGGAGAAACCGGCCTACTCGACGCAACAATTGAGGACACGACAATGAAGATCATCATGACTTGTGCACTGGCAATAGTAAGTCTATCGGCATGCATCCTTGAGGATTTCGGGAGCCGTGTTTCCGATGATGCAGATCGTATGGTTCAGGTTGGCGACATCAAAATGGGCTATCGTATCTACGGCAACGGGTATCCCTTAGTGATGATCATGGGTTACGGGAGCACGATGAAGTTGTGGGAACCTAGGTTGATCAGCGCACTATCCTCTTATTTCAAGATGATCGTTTTCGACAATAGAGGAATGGGAAATACCGACAGAGGTCAGCGTCCATTCACTATCGAACAGTTCGCGGATGACACAGCCGGCATTATGGACGCGTTAGGAATACGACAGGCTCACGTGCTGGGTTGGTCTATGGGAGCGCTGATTGCAGAGGAGGTTGTACTGCGGCATCCCGGCAAGGTGAACAAGCTGATTCTGTACGCTGCCCACTCCAACGCCAATTTGTTTCCGCCGACACCTGAAGTCGTTCAGAATTTGACGGACATGTCGGGCTCCCCAAAAGAACAGGGGATGAGATTTATCAG
>PNOO01000356.1 GCA_013824905.1 Syntrophus sp. (in: bacteria)
GGTTGATCGCCGCCTGGATCGCCTCATGGGTCGCGAGGATCACCTGCCGCTCCGGCCGGCCGAGGAGGCGGCAAAGGTCGTCCACCGCCGGGAAATTCGAAGGGTCGTTCACCGCCACGACGAATCCCTGCGGCGTATCGAGGGGAACGATCTTCTGTTTTTTCAGGTACTGGATGGAGAAAAGAGCGGTGAAGCCGGTGGCCATATGGTCCGTGGGAAGCACCTCCCAGAAGGGGATGCCGTACTCATCGCTCAAGGCCGAAAGCAGCTCCGCCTCGGGAAGGACCTTCTTCTGGAGGAGGAGGTCGACCATCCCGGCGCCGTTCGTCCGGGTCAGCGCCCGCACTTCGGCAAGGACGTCGGCGGACACGCCGAGGGCCGCCAGACGGACTTCGAGGCCCGTCGCTGGCTCGCCGTTCGCGGATATATAGCCCGGAGAAACCGCAGGGGTTTCAGCCGACTCAGGCTTATGTTGCTTTCGCTTCTGCTCCGGCATTACGCCTCTCAATCCTTCTGGTCGGTCTGTGGCTTCTGCTGTGTCTTTTTCTCATTCATCTTAATGACCCCTCCCTCGATGTTGCCGATATCATCCAGCTTCTTCTTATAGATGGCCGCCGCCTCCGCCTGATTCCGGATGATGTGGGGGGTAATGAAGATGAAGAGATTGCTCTTTTCCCGGCCGCTTCCCCTCGTCTTGAAAAGCCACCCCAGAAAGGGGATCTCCCCTAGACAGGGAACCTGTTGAGTGTCAATGCTCGTCGAATCATCGATGAGGCCGCCGATAACAACCGTTTCTTTGTCCTTGATGACGACGGTCGTCTTGGCCGTCCTTTTCAGCGTCGTCGGTGTTGGATTCTGCTCGCTGGCGCCGGTCAGCTTGGTCACCTGCTGGTCGATCTTGAGTCGGACGAACTGATCCTCATTGATGTTGGGCGTGATCTTCAGGCTAATTCCCACGTCCTTGTACTCATAGCTCTGGCCATAGACCTGTGTGGCCGTCGCCGAGGTATCCGAACGGGTGATATAGGGGACATTCTTACCCACGTTGATCTCCGCATCCTCATTGTTGAGCGTCAGGAGCTGGGGCGTCGAAAGGATGGAGACGTCCGAATCCTTCTGGTAGGCCTGAAGGACTGCCCCGATATTGGGGAAAAGCAGTTCCCCGATCTGGATCCCCGCGCCGACGACCCCCAGGGAGAAACCGGCGGGCATGGTTACAGCGCCCGTCGCTGCATTCAACTGGGGAATGATGGATGAACCGGAAAAACCGGCCATCCCCAGCCCGGTCGCGGTTGGCCCCAGCCCGCTGAGGTTGGAGCTGCCGATATCCTTAAGACCGCGCCATTCGACACCGATGTTGAAGTTCTTGTTGACCGACACCTCCATGATCAGCGCCTCGATGTAAACCATCGGCCGCGGTTCGTCGAGTTGCCGGATGATTCCCTCTAACGTCTTGTAGTCGTCCCGGCTCGCCGTGATGATGAGTGTGTTCGTCGCCTTGTCCGCGACCACATTCACATCCCTGGACAATGCGACGGCCTTCCCCGTCGCCGGCGCCGCTGGGGGGGCCTTGGGGTCTTTCGTTTCCTTGGGAAGGTTCATGAGAACCTTGGTCAGATCTTCGGCATTGCCGTTCTGGAGACGGTAGACGTGAAGGCTGGTTCCGCTCCGGGGGATGTCCTTATCCATAAGGCTGATCAACTTCTTCAAGTTCACCGTGTTGGTCTCGCTCGCCAGGAGGATGACGGAGTTGGTCCGCTCGTCGGCCACGATCCGGATCGGCGCGCTCCCCGGTCGCTGGGGCGGAAAAACAGCGATCAGCGACTTGACGATCTCCGTCGCCAGGGCCGCCTGGAGCGGGATGTAGGTGATCTCCTCCCCGACCCCCTCCACGTCGAGGGCGGTCACGATCCCCTGGAGCCTCTTGATGTTGGACAAGACATCGGTGATGATCAGCATCCCCGTCGGGGCGTAGGAAA
>PNOO01000357.1 GCA_013824905.1 Syntrophus sp. (in: bacteria)
GGCTTAACGGGCATCCGACAGAACGCCTGCCCAATACGCTGAATGTCTCGTTCGGGGGCATTCTGGCCTATGAGTTGCTTGAGCAAATCGGCAAACGAGTCGCCGCCTCGGCCGGCGCGGCGTGTCACTCCGGCGGCGCTTCCGTCTCCGCCGCTCTTCAAGCCATGCGGGTTCCGCCCGAGTGGGCACTCGGTGCGGTGCGCTTTTCCACGGGGCGAATGACAACCTTGGAGGAAGTCGCCGAGACTGTTTGCCATATCGCTGCTGCGGTGGAGAAGATGCGAAAAGTGAGGCGCACGAATGAGCGCAATCCCCCTCATCGAGAATAAGAGTTATGACCAGCCCTCCCTCTTTGAGCCGTTGAACCTGCTCCGCGAGGCGCGCCGTCAGAAGAAGCTTGCGGATGGAACAGTCCCCCCCTTGTGCGTGCTTGATCCCGACGGCGATCTCGCCGGATATCTTCAGCACAGCGGGCGTGCTTCTTCTAATCCTCACTGGGCTTGTTACCATACTCAATTATTGGATTTTCATCTCAATGGATCCTCATGGGGCATCGTCCCTTATGCAGTCGGCGCGCCTTTTGCCGTTCTTGTCGCGGAGGAGTTATTTGCCGCCGGTTGCCGGTTGCTTGTCAGCGTTACGTCGGCAGGCCAAATTGCTTCCCTTCGGAAGCCGCCCTTTTTCATTCTCATCGAACGCGCACTGCGCGATGAAGGCGCCAGCTACCATTACGTGCCGCCCGCCCGCTACGCTCATCTGCGGCCCGAATTCGCCGCGACGTTGCCGCCTATGCTGACGCGCGTTTCCTCTCCCTTGGAGGTCGGCGCAGTCTGGACGACAGACGCGCCTTTTCGGGAGACGCAGTCGGCGATAGATGCGGCAAAAGCAGAGAATCTGCTTGCCGTCGAGATGGAGGCGGCCGGACTTTATGCGCTGGCCGAAGCAAAGCATCTGGCCATTGTCTGCTTTGCACATGTCACAAATCAAATGGGCATGGTATCCGGGGATTTTGAGAAGGGGGCGCACAATGGGGCTGAAGCCTGTCTCGACCTTTTAGCAGCGGTGTCGGGATGGTGGCAGAGCATTCACTATGACAAATAAACGGCAAGAATGGATAAGGTATGAAACTGGGAATGGTTGTGTATTCCACTGATGCGGAGACGTTATGGAACGCATTCCGCCTTGGGATGTTTGCACTCACACAGGGGGATTCGGTCAAGGCATTTCTATTCGGTAAAGGAGTTGAATGCGAGAAACATGATGCGGAGCCGTTCAACGTGAGAAAACAAATGCAGGATTATCAGAATGCGGGCGGCGTCATCATGGCGTGTGGCACATGCCTGCAAATACGCAACTCGCAAGGTTCCGAATTATGTCCTCTGTACACGATGAAGGACTTATGGGAGTTGATCCGCGATTGCGACAAGGTTCTAACATTTTAATGAAATACGTGACAAGACGGCGCACCATTATTTTTTATCAAGATTCCTCCCATTTTGCAGTTCTTATGAAAGAAAGTGCTTGACAACTCAAAAAGCACAAAAGTATATTAGCACGCACTTATAAACATGACCGAGAGGATACATGAAGGAAGCAGCGGAACTATTCAAAATACTCTCTGTTGATAAACGGATAGAGATTATTGAACTCCTAAAAAAGGAGCCGATGAGCGTTAATGTTTTAGCCGCAGCATTGAAGGTAACCCAGTCCGCAGTATCCCAGCATTTACGAGTGCTCAAAAGCACAGGGCTAGTTCAAGATGAAAGACGGGGGTATTGGATATATTATTCGTTAAACCGAGATACCCTTGAAAAATGCCGTCAAAGGCTTAACCGTATCTGCACCTGTGGCTGTTCAGGCCAACCGGAGATCGTGGAAAAAATTTGAAAGCAAAAAGGGGGCAATATTTTTTTGCTTAAGTATATTAGTAAGTACGCATTGACTTAAACAGAAAGGAGGT
>PNOO01000358.1 GCA_013824905.1 Syntrophus sp. (in: bacteria)
TGAATCTGGAAATAAGTTGTAGGAATAGATATAGTGATATCACTACAACCAGAAGGAAGGTGTCGATGGGACCTGTTGAAATCATTACATCGGTGCAGCGCCGACGGCGATGGTCACCTGGTGAGAAGAAGGCCATCGTCGAGGAGACCGAGCAGCCGGGGATGAGCATATCGGCAGTGGCCCGCAAGTACGGACTGCACCCGAACCAGCTGTTCAAGTGGCGCAGATTGATGCATGAAGGAGCGCTTTCTGCCGTTGGTGCCGGTGAAGCGGTGGTCCCCGTTTCAGAAGCAAAGGAGCTTCGGTCGAGGATTCGAGAACTGGAGAGGCTATTGGGTCGTAAGACAATGGAAGTGGAAATCCTCAAGGATGCGATCCGGATTGCCCGCGAAAAAAAACTGATCTCGCGGGTACCCTTGTTGGAGAAGGACGATTTCCGATGAAGGCGATTGCTGAGACAATGGGGGTTTCCCGAACGCATCAGTATCAGAAGCGAAGAAACGGCCGGCCGGATGGCAAACGTTTTTACCACAAGGCTCAGGATGATGAGTATCTTCCACTCATTCGGAAGATCATGGATGATCGTGCTACTTATGGGTATCGAAGAGTGACAGCGCTTCTCAATCGCCAGATGGGAAAAGAGTCCGTGAATCACAAGCGGGTTTATAGGATCATGAAAAAGAATGGTCTTCTTCTGCAGCGGCATACGGGCAGGCCGGTGAGGATTCATGATGGAAGAGTCCAGATGATCCGGAGCAATCTTCGCTGGTGTTCGGATGGCTTTGAGATTGCCTGTTGGAACGGGGAGCGGATCAGGGTAGCCTTCAGCATGGATTGTTGCGACCGGGAAATCATGAGCTATGTTGCCACAACGGGGGGCATCTCCGGTGATATGGTCCGGGATCTGATGGCAGAGGCAATCGAGGCCCGGTTCGGCCTTGTCGATCGGATTCCGGAGAAAATCCAGTGGCTCAGCGATAACGGTCCGGCTTACGTCGCTCACGAGACACAGAATTTTGCCCGGATGATGGGTTTTGAGGTCTGCACGACCCCTTATTACAGCCCTGAGTCCAACGGGATGGCAGAGTCGTTCGTCAAGACCTTCAAACGGGACTATGTCCATATGAACCCTTTACACAATGCCAAAACGGTTTTAGAAAAGATCTCCGAATGGTTCCAGGATTACAACGAGTATCACCCCCACAAGGGGTTGAAAATGAAGTCGCCCAGGGAGTATAGAAGAAACCATCTTAAGTTAGAACCGTGTCCGGTCAATTAGGGGCAACTCCAATATCCTCGTACTTGACGCTTTTCCAGAGCCGTTCGATAAATACGTTGTCCATCCAACGGCCCTTGCCGTCCATGCTGATTTTAATGTCTTTGGATCGGAGAGTGTCTGTAAACGCCTCCGCGGTGAACTGGCTTCCCTGGTCCGTATTGAAGATCTCGGGGCAGCCGTACTTGGCGATCGCCTCTTCCAGAGCATCCACGCAAAATGAGCTGTCCAGCGTGTTGGACAGCCGCCACGCCAGAACCATCCGACTTGCCCAGTCCATGATCGCTACAAGATAACAGAACCCCTTCGCCATGGGAATGTAGGTTATATCGGTGGCCCACACGTGGTTTGCCCGTGTGATCTCAAGGCCACGCACAAGGCCACGCAGAAGATAGGGATACTTCACATGTGCAGGATGTGCCAACGAAAGTCGTGGCTTTACGTAGAGCGCCTCGATACCCATCCGACGCATCAGGCGGCGTACCCTGTCACGACCCACGTCATAACCCTTTGCCCACAGCTCGTTGCGAATCTTCCGACTTCCATAGAACGGGTACACCAGATGGATCTCGTCGATCTTGCGCATAAGCTCCATCTCACGCGCGCTCAGCGGCGCCGGAGTGTAGTAGACGAAAGATCTGCTCAGATCCAGAAGATTGCATTGCCGTGTCACAGGAAGAGC
>PNOO01000359.1 GCA_013824905.1 Syntrophus sp. (in: bacteria)
GGGAAAGGTCAAGGGTTTATTGAGCCTCAATATTATAGAATATTCACTCGGTAAATCAAGAAACAAATCATCCCCTCAAAACTCTCCCCCTTCGGTAAGATTTCTTTATGAGGTAACTGGCATCGCCCTGGTGAAAGAGACCCTGAAGTTCATCCACATCCCGGCCTTCACGCAGAACGAAGCGTAATGACAACAGCTATCATAACGGTTAGGGAGAATGGCTTTGCGTGTCAATGAAATAAGGGGCAACATGAACTGAGGGGCACGGATGGGCAGTCTGCCTGTAAAATTCAAAAGCGGAACGGGGGAACATTCCGCTGTTGTGATAAAATATCCCCTTGAAAATCCTGCTTGACATGCGGGAATTTCTAGGTAAAATGGCGCCATGATCGCCCGTATGCGTACCATCGCCGACATCAAAACAGCTTTGGAGAGGAGCCGCGCTGTTGCCCTGCTGGGGCCCCGCCAATGCGGCAAGACCACCTTGGCGCGCCAGTTTGTTTCCCCCGATTCGCCCAACTATTTCGATCTGGAAGACCCTTTGAGTTTAGCCCGCCTGGACGAGGCTATGACAGCCCTGCGGGGGTTGACGGGTTTGGTGGTGATCGACGAGGTTCAGCGCCGTCCCGACCTCTTCCCGATCCTGAGGGTATTGACGGATCGCGAGCCGCTACCGGCCCGATTTCTCATCCTGGGCAGCGCCTCCCCGGCGCTTCTTCGCCAATCGTCGGAATCTCTGGCCGGGCGCCTGGAAATCGTCAGTATTGGCGGCCTTTCTTTGGTAGACACCGGCATGGATTCTCATGAGACGCATTGGTTTCGAGGGGGATTTCCCCTCTCATTTCTTGCGGCAAACGATGCCGACAGCGCTGCGTGGCGAAAGAACTTCATCCAGACATTCCTGGAGAGGGACCTCCCTCAACTTGGCATCACCACCCCCGCGCCGACGCTGTTTCGCTTCTGGACCATGCTTGCCCATTACCATGGCCAGGTATGGAATGCGGCGGAGCCGGCCCGCTCCCTGGGTGTCAGCGAATCGACGATCCGCCGCTACCTCGATCTTCTGGAGGGGGTTTTCATGGTGCGCCAACTGCAACCGTGGCATGAGAATCTCAAGAAGCGGCAAGTGAAATCACCCAAGGTCTATTTTCGGGATAGCGGCCTTCTCCATCAGATTCTCGGCATTCGGAAACCGGACGACCTCTTGACCCACCCCAAATGCGGCGCATCGTGGGAAGGGTATGTCATGGAAGAGCTGATAACGATCCTCCGGCCCGATGAAGCCTATTTCTGGGGCACCCACGCGGGGGCAGAGATTGATCTGTTGCTCTTTAAGGGGGGTCGGCGCATCGGTGTGGAGATCAAACGGGCGGATGCACCGCGCTTGACGCCATCCGTACGGATTGCCCTGACGGATTTGGGACTGGATCGACTTCTCGTCATCTATCCGGGAGAAAAACGCTATTCATTGGCGGAACAGGTTGATGTACTGCCCCTGTCTGTACTGACAGCGGAGGCCATGTCGGGAATTCCGGTGACCTGACCGGGAGCGCAACCCACAAGCCCCGCTTTTTACGCAGGGATGAGGGGTATTTCCCGAAATAGGGTTCATACGGCAGATAAGTATTAAGGGATCTTTCACTATTCAAATAATGATGATCATCAAGGACCAACATTACTGGTTACACAAACTCGCGACGTTACGCATTGACCGGGCGCGCGGAAATCCTGCGCCCCACAAGCCGCTCCTCTTGCTGGTTATTCTGGAAATGGTGGAAAAGGGTGAGATCACGAGCCGTGAAGTTACCCTTTCGCCTGATCTGGCGTTTAGATTCAGTGTGTTTTGGTCTATTGTGGCACAGCGGCGCAATCAACCGCCTGAAGTCCGCTTACCATTTCACCACCTTGGATCATCCGGAATATGGCAACCGATGACGGCGGACTGCAAACCTT
>PNOO01000360.1 GCA_013824905.1 Syntrophus sp. (in: bacteria)
GTTGGTCGGCCGCACGGCCTTGTCCGAGGAGACCAGAACGAATTTATCGACCCCGGCGTCGATCGAACAGGCGATCACGTTTTTCATCGCCAGCACGTTGTTGTACACGGCCTCCCAGGGATTGAGCTCCTGCATCGGCACGTGCTTGTACGCGGCGGTGTGAAAAATGACATTGGGACGGAAATGTTCGAATACCCGGCGGGTGGGACGCCGATCGCCGAGGTCCGCCAGGTAGGCCTCCACCTCGATCTCCTTGGATCTTCCCCTGCACTCCATCGCCACCTGGTAGAGATTGTATTCGCTGAAATCGAGAAGCGCCACTGCCTGGGGCTTGAACCGGCTGATCTGCCTGACGAGTTCCGAGCCGATCGACCCCCCGGCACCCGTGATCAGAACCCGCTTGCCCAGGAGGTATTTCTTGATCTCCTCCTCGTCGAGCCGTACCTCTTCCCGGCCGATGATGTCCGTCATCGACACCTCGCGGATCAGTTTCAGCGAGACGCGGCCGTCGATAAGCTCCCCCAGGGGGGGCATTGTCTTGAAGGGCTTCCCGGACGGTTCGCAGATCTCCACAATCCGCCGCATCTGGGCGCCGGTTGCTGACGGGGCACAGATCAGGATCTCGTCGTAATCGACGTCGATCTCCTCGATCTGATCAATACGGCCCAACACCGGAACACCGTGTATCTCCTGGCCCAATTTTGCCCGATCATCGTCGAGAAACCCGACGGGGAGCATATGGATCGCCGGATTATCCATCAGCTCCCGCAAAATATGTTCCCCGGTATTGCCCGCTCCGATCAGCAGCGTCCGCTTGGCTTTCCTGTCCTTTTTCCCGAATACGGAAAGAAAGGCCGTCTGCTTCCGGGAGAGGTAGATGCGTATTCCCAGACGGATGCCTGCAATGAAGAACAACGTCAGCAGAAAGTCGAGAATGAAAACGGACCGAGGGAATCCGAAGAAGCCGTAAAAGAAGAGGATAATCAAAATAATGCTTATGGAAGAAATAGTCACGGCCTTGATCACGTTGATGAAATCCACAATGCTCGTATACCGCCACATACCGCGGTAGAGATTGAAATAAAAGAAGAAAAACACTTTCACCGCCACGACCCAAACGATCGTATTCCTCAGTGCGGGGAGATTTTCCGGAGGGATTTCCCCTTCGAAACGAATCAGATAGGACAACCCGTAGGCAAACGTCGCCAACGTGATGTCCAGCAAGAGCATGAACCAGAAATTCCTGTTTCTAATGAGATTTATCATTTTCTATCGCTTTATCCTCCTAGTCGTTCGATACGCCGGCAGGCTTCGTCAAGCACGTTGTCTTCTTTAGCATAGCAAAAGCGAGCCAAGTTTTCACCCGCATCGTCATGATAAAAGGCCTCGCCGGGCACACAGGCAACGCCGGTCTCTTGAAGTAGGTACATGGCCCGCTCCTTGCTGTTTTTTCCCGGCAGCTGGCTGATATCGGCCAGGACGTAATAGGCCCCGTCGGGAATGTTAGGCGGAAGATTCGCCCGCGCAAGTGCATCGCAGATCTTGTCTCGCTTCTCCCGATATATCATGGAAAACCCTCTGTAATAATCGGCACCCAATTCGCGGAGCCCCTTGGCGACACCGGATTGCAGAGGCGCCGGGGCGCATACATAGACGAGATCGCTGAAGAATCCGATCTCTGTCGTCCAGCGGGCGTCACAGATGCAATAACCGATTCGCCATCCGGTAATGCTGAAGGTCTTGGACAAACCTGAAATCGTGATGGTTCTCTCTTTCATACCCGGAAGCGTCGCCGGGGGAATATGCCGGCATTCGCCGTAAAGAAAATGCTCGTAGATCTCATCGGTGAACACGAACAGATCGTGCTTCTTTGCAAACACTGCGAGCAGTTCAAGCTCGTCCCTCGAAAATACCTTTCCCGAAGGGTTGGC
>PNOO01000361.1 GCA_013824905.1 Syntrophus sp. (in: bacteria)
AATTGGCAACGACTCCCGCCACGTCCTCCGCATCGACCTCTTCCTTGAGCATCCGGCGGTTCTTCTGGACCTCCGCCAGTTTGTTGTTTTCCTGTTCCAATTCCTTGTTCAGTTCGACGAGCTTTCCGTAGCGGATCTCCGCAGCGCGGGCAAGGTCGCCCGTGCGCTGGGCGTTCTGCTCCTCGGTCTTGAAGGTCTCGATCCGGCCTTTGATCGCCTGGATCTTTTTAATGGCCTCTTTCTCGTTTCCCCAGTGTACTTTCATTTCGTCCATCGATGCACGGAGTTCGGCGAGTTCCTTTTCAATCTTCTCACGCCTCTCGATGGAGATTCGGTCGGTTTCCTTCTTCAGCGACTGCCGTTCGATCTCGAGCTGGATGACACGGCGGTCAAGGGCATCGATCTCCGCGGGCATGCTGTCCAGCTCGATCCGCAGGCGGGAAGCGGCCTCATCGATAAGATCGACCGCCTTGTCCGGAAGGAACCGGTCGCTGATGTAACGATCGGAAAGGGTCGCGGCAGCGATGATCGCAGCGTCCTTGATCCGGACACCGTGATGGACCTCGTAGCGCTCCTTCAGACCCCGGAGAATCGCGATCGTATCCTCGACGGAGGGCTCCTTGACCATAATCGGCTGGAACCTCCGTTCGAGCGCCGGATCCTTTTCGATGTGTTTGCGGTATTCATTCAGTGTCGTGGCGCCCACACAACGCAGCTCCCCCCTGGCCAGGGCCGGCTTCAGCATGTTTGAAGCATCCATGGAGCCTTCCGCCGCCCCGGCGCCGACAACGGTATGAATCTCATCGATAAAAAGGATGATCTCTCCTTCAGCCGAGGTGACCTCTTTCAGAACTGCCTTGAGGCGCTCCTCGAACTCACCGCGGTATTTCGCGCCGGCGATGAGGGCGCCGATATCAAGACCGATGACCTTCTTGTTTTTCAGGTTTTCCGGGACATCGCCGTTGACGATTCTCTGGGCCAATCCCTCGACGATCGCCGTCTTGCCGACGCCCGGCTCCCCGATCAGGATGGGATTGTTCTTTGTCCGCCGGGAGAGGACCTGCATGATCCTCCTGATCTCCTCGTCCCGGCCTATCACGGGATCAAAGGAACCGTTCTTGGCAAGTTCGTTAAAATCGCGGGCATACCGTTTCAAGGCCTGGTATTTCTCCTCCGGATTGGGATCGGTCACCCGCTGGTTGCCCCGGATCTCCACGAGGACCTTGAAAATCGCATCCTTCGTGATTCCGTTGGCGCGGAGTATCTTTGCCGCAGGACTGTCCTTTTCATCGGTTATGGCCACGACCACATGTTCCGCGCTGACATACTCATCCGTGAGACGCGCCGCCTCGGTCAGAGCGGCGTCGAGAACCTTGTTCAATCTCGGCGTCATGTAAGTCTGTCCGCCGGTCGCTCCTTCGACCTTCGGCAATTTCCCCAGGGCCTTGCGTATCTCTGCCTCGATACTGCGGGGATCGGCGCCGAGCTTTTTGATGATTTCGGAGACGATGCCCTCCGGCTGTTTCAGAAGCGAGACCAACAGATGCTCCACATCAAGCATCTGGTGTCCCAGCTGGCCGGCCAGCGACTGCGCCTCCTGGATGGCTTCCTGAACCTTCAGAGTGAATTTATCGAATCTCATCGAGACCTCCTTCATCTTGCCGCATAACCGTCATTTCGACTGTAAATTAAACACCGGAGAATAGGATGTCAAGACGGCCGGCGGAGCCGAAGGGAAAGAGATTGACTGTTCGAATCCATCCATTGTATAAAATAATATTAATCATAAGTGTAGGGAGGATAAAATTTTGGAAGTACCGGCAGTTACAGGGACATTAGATCTCTATATGACGGAGATCAACCGCTTTGCCATCCTGACGGCGGAGGAGGAGTTTCGCCTTGCCGTCCAACTTGCCAAGTACAACGATAT
>PNOO01000362.1 GCA_013824905.1 Syntrophus sp. (in: bacteria)
TGTGGAAAAGGCAATTATCAAAAGCCACTTATCCAAGAGAGTGGCGATCCTGCCGCTGATCGAATCGGCGAAGGGCATTTTAAACGCCTATGAAATCGCCGGCGCTTCGCCTCTGGTGGAGGCGATCACTTTTGGCGGCGAGGATTTCACTCAGGATATCGGGGCGACTCGCACCAGAGAGGGGCGAGAGATTTTTTTGGGGCGGAGCATGCTCGTCATTGCCGCCAAAGCGGCGGGGGTGCAGGCCCTCGATACGGTTTTTTCGGATTTCAATGATGAAGAAGGGCTGCGTAATGATACCCTTGCCATCAAGCAGATGGGATTTGACGGCCGCGCGGCCATTCACCCGTCCCAAATTGAAATCATTCATGAGATTTTTACCCCCACGGAAGCGGAGATCCAGCATGCCGTGAACGTGATCCGGGCATCGGAAATCGCCCGCGGGAAAGGCAGCGGTGTCGCCGTCGTCAAAGGGAAAATGATTGACAAGCCGATCATTGAAAGGGCCGCGAAGGTCATCCGCATTGCCGAGCGTTTGGACCTGCCGATCCCTGCCCCTGAAGGATAAGGAGAAAGACGTATGTCGGATGCGCACAGTGCCGTCAATGCCGTCGGCCGTAATGTGCCTCTGGAAATCGACGGCAGGCGTTACCATCCCTATGCTGGCGCCTTTGCCGAACCTCCCAAAGAGGAAAAGAGACGCGTCGGGCCGCGGCTTGGCACCATATTGCACCCCGGCGAGGACTGCATGGTCCCCACCCTTCGGGAGGCCATCGAGCGAATCGAACTGAAGGACGGCATGACCGTCTCCTTTCATCACCACTTCAGAGAGGGAGACAAGATTCTCAATTTGGTCATGGCGGAAATTGCCGCCATGGGGTTCAGGAACATGACCATCGCACCGTCCTCGCTGTATTCGGTTCACGAACCTCTGATCGATCATATCAAAAACGGCGTGGTCACCTGCATCGAGGGGGGAAGCGCCCGAGGAAAAGTGGGACGGGCCGTCTCCCGAGGGTTGATGGATCGTCCCATGGTCATTCGCTCCCACGGCGGACGGGTCCGCGCCATCGAAAGGGGAGATCTCCACATCGATGCGGCCTTTATCGGCGCGCCCTGCGCCGACACCATCGGAAACTGTAACGGTGTCAAGGGGCCCTCGGCCTGCGGGCCGCTTTCCTATGCCCTGGCGGACGCCATCTACAGTGAAAAGACGGTCGTTGTGACCGATTACATGGAAGAGACTCCAGTCATCCCCATCAGCATCTCCCAAGAGTTCGTGGGGACCGTCGTCAAAATCGACAATATCGGCGACCCGTCCAAAATCGTGTCCAATACCCTGCGCCTGACCCGGGATACGGTCAATCTCAATATCGCCAAAAATGCGGTGCGGGTCATTGAGGCCTCTGAGGTGTTTCGCAATGGGATTCGCTTTCAAACCGGCGCCGGCGGGATTTCCCTGGCCGTGACCAAATTTCTGGGCGAACGGATGAAAAAGCGAGGCATCGTCGGCAGCTTCGGCATGGGAGGCACCACGGAGAGCATGGTCAAACTGCTTGAAGAGGGCATCATTCATAAAATTTTGACCGTCCAGGCCTTCGATCAGTATGCGATTCAATCGCTCCTGAAGGATGTCAACCACATCGAGATCGGCGCAGGCTACTATGCCAATCCCCATAACCGCGGTACGGCGGTCAACCTGCTGGACGTCGTCGTTTTGGGCGCCACGGAAATAGACATCCACTTTAACGTCAACGTCAACACCCACTCGGACGGGATTCTCCAGTATCCTACGGGGGGCCATTCGGATACGGCGGCGGGTGCGAAACTCACCATTATTACCACCCCTCTCATCCGGGGACGCATTCCCGTTGTCGTGGACGATGTCATCGTGGTTTCCACCCCCGGAGAGTCGGTCGATGTCCTCGT
>PNOO01000363.1 GCA_013824905.1 Syntrophus sp. (in: bacteria)
CAGCGGGACGTTCAAGCCCACGCCACCCGCCATTTCATGATCGTCCACAGCCGCCCGCAGTTTCGCTCCAACCAGGGTCTTTTCGTTGAAGAGCCACAGGGCGATCGCCACCACAGTCGCGACGCAAAAAATGAAAATACGGTAGACGGGAAAGACAACGTCAAATATCTTGACGGAACCTTTCAGATATTCTGGACAGGGCAGGATGTAAGGATCACCACCCCATATCAGCAAAGAGAGGTCGCGAATGAGCAGGGCAAAACCCAGGGTGATCATCATTTGCGGAAGGGGTTGCAGAGGAAACCTTCTCAGGAAACCGCGTTCGATGATGAAACCGAGCACTCCGACGGCCAGTCCTCCCGCCACGGCCGCAAGAAAGAAGTTATTCGTCTTCAACATGACGGACAGTGCGACATAGGCTCCGACCATGAAAAAAGACCCATGGGCGATATTGACGATCTTCATCACCCCGTAGATAAGAGAAAGGCCGCTGGAAAGCAAAAAAAGAAGGGCTGCGAAAGAAAGCCCGTTGAGCGTCTGGGCCAATAGAAAATTACCCAAAATACCTCCTCGGATGCGTTCCCATTATAATGGCAATGCGCACATTCCGCTTATGATCTTTCGTCCATAGCAGGGGCGCCTGTTCATACACCCCTGCTATGGGAAAATTAAAGAAGTGGACTCCGGTAAACCTTGGCGTCAATCCGTCAGGGTTTCATGGGAGGAAATTCCCGCGAATACACCGGCTGCTTCAGGAACTCTTCGGGGTTGTACTTCCAAAACTGGGAAACATTCGGGTAGGTATAAATCACAGTGTTCTGCAGCTCTCCGCCGACCTTTTCCACCTTCCGGATATAGATGTTTTGAACCGGATTCCCGTAACGGTCCAGTTTCATCGGTCCCCGTGGGAGGTTCTTGAGCTCGACCTTCTTCAGGGCCGCCAGCATCTTCGGCCGGTCTTCCACATCCCCGTCGATGGATTTGATGGCTTCGACAATCCACCGCGCCCCCGTATAGGCCCCTTCGGAGTAGTAGGAAGCCGCCTTTTTGGCCTTCGCACGGAATCCTTTGACGAATTTCTTGTTGGCCTCATTGTCGAGGACCTCGCTGTAGATCAGAGGGGTGATGATTCCGATGGCCTCATCGCCCATGGAGGGGAGGGCGTGCTCGTCGGTCAGCGTTCCGTTGCCGATCAAAGGAATCTTATCCTTGAGTCCGAATTCCTTGTACTGTTTAACGAACTGCAGCGCCAAGCGGCCGGAGAAGGCGGCGTAGACCGCATCGGCATCCTTCGAAATCTGTGAGAGATAGGGGCTCAGGTCCTGGGCCGTCATCGGCACCCATATCTTTTGCAGGATCTTTCCACCGGCCTCTTCGAAAGTCTTGTGGAACCCCCCTGTACACTCCCATCCGAACGCAAAGTCATACGCAATAATCGAAACCTTCCGGTATTTGAGCGTATTGTATGCATACTCTCCAAACGGCTGATGCGGCTGACTGCTCGACCAGCCGGTTCGTACGATCCATTTTGGGATCCTTCTTTGCGTGATGTCGTCGGCCGCCATGATCGGATAGGTCATCGGGATCGCTTGAGAGTCTATGTAGGGTGCGATCGCATAGGCCGTAGCAGCCGACATGCCCCCGGTCATGATATGGACCCCGTCCTTTTCGACCAATTTTCGTGTTTTTGTAAGCCCTACCGCCGGATTGGCCTCATCGTCCTCCACGAGGAGTTCGATCTTCCTGCCGGCCACCTGATAGTTGATCTCCTCAAGGTACTGCTGAAACGCCGCCAGCATATCCTTCCCCTGTGCGGCAAATGCACCCGAAAGCGGGGAAAAGAAGCCGATCTTGATGGGCCCTTTTTCCGCCGACCAGGAGGGTAACGGGTTGAACAAGAGGAGACACGCCACAGCAGCCACAAA
>PNOO01000364.1 GCA_013824905.1 Syntrophus sp. (in: bacteria)
GGGATTTTCGATCGATAACTCGGGACCTGCCCTCGCCTGTCTTTATCTCGTCGCTCTGTCGCTTGTACCGGTCTTGATGCTCGCAATCTGGGGCGGTACCCTCCCTGGAGGTTCACGCGATGCTCCCCCTGCAGGCAGCGTTCGAGACATGCTTACCGGATCGGGACTCTGGAAAGTGCTGATGACCAGCAGCCTCGTTGTGACCGGCATAGCCCTATTTCAGTTCTACATGCCGATTTACGGACACGGCATCGGACTCTCCGCCTCCACCATCGGCGTCGTGCTTTCGATGTTCTCTGCGGCCGCATTCGTCGTCCGGCTGATCATGCCGCGTCTCATTTCCCGGTTCGGCGAGGGGACGGTGCTCGCCTATGCCTTTTTCCTCGGAGCGGCAAGCTTGTCGCTGGTGCCCTTCTTTAAAAATACGGTGGTTCTTATGCTGCTGTCTTTCGGGTTCGGGCTCGGCATGGGATGCGGTCAGCCTATCACCATGATGCTGACCTTCAGCAATTCCACGGAAGGACACTCCGGCGAAGTGCTGGGTCTGCGTATCACCACGAATCACCTGGCGCGCATGATCGGACCGGTTGTGTTTGGGGCGATCGGCTCGGCGTTCGGGATATTCCCCGTGTTCTGGATCAATGCCCTGATGCTTGTTTCAGGCGGCGCAATCAGCATGCGCGGCAGGACCGGCAAAAAACGCACAGACCCGTAGGGAGTCCTCCCAACAACGACACCAGGGGATAAAAAGTTTTCTTGACTCAGTCGATAGCCAGCTTGCCGCCTTTTCCTCGATTTTCCTTTTTCCCTTCGTGAATGAAAACGGTCACGGATTGAGGTTCGACTTTGAAATTTTTACATACCGCTTCGGTGATCTCCTTAACAAGCCCCCGCTTCTGTTCGACGGTTCTTCCCTCATCCGCTTCGACGATCACTGTTGGCATTTTCGCTTTCCTCCTTTTCGTATTTCGCAACTTTATAAAATAGATTGGTCCGACAAGCAATGAACAATCCTTTTCCTTAATATAATTCGCTTGACAGACAGGGATGCGGCTCTTATCATCACGCATTTAAAAAGTACATCCTGCCGAAGAGCGTTGTTAACGGGGGAATGACTGCAATGGATTATACAAGAATCACCGTTGAAACCCGGGGCCACGTATATCTCATGGGACTCAACCGCCCGGAGAAACGAAACGCCTTTGACCTGGAGATGTACGAAGAGCTTGCGGGCGCCTACGGGGAACTGGACAGACATCCGGAACTTCGTTGCGGCGTTCTCTTCGCACACGGAGCCCATTTTACAACAGGTCTGGAACTCGACAAATGGGCGTCGGTTTTTGCCGGCGGCAAGTGGACCATTCCGGAGGGCTGTATCCATCCTCTCGGCATCGACTCGGATGCAAGATGCAAAAAACCGGTCGTCATGGCGATTCGAGGCAGGTGCTATACGATAGGATTTGAGCTCTTGCTGGCACAGGACATTCGCGTGGCATCAACCGATGCACGCATCGCCTTATTAGAGGTAAAGCGCGGCATTTACCCGGTCGGCGGCGGCACAGTGCGACTCTTCCGGGAGATCGGCTGGGGTAATGCGATGCGATATCTTCTCACCGGTGACGAAATCACCGGCGCTGAGGCCTATCGCCTTGGCCTGGTTCAGGAATTGACCGAACCGGGGAATGAGCTTGATCGCGCCATAGAGATCGCCGCAGACATATCGAAACGTGCACCGCTCGGTGTGATGGCGGCGCTCAAGTCGGCGCGGATCGCCGGAGTTGAGGGACCAGGCGCCGCGTTTGCCCGGCTCATACCGGATCTCATTCCTATTATGGGGAGCGAAGACGCGCTTGAGGGGATGATGTCATTTATCGAGCGACGGGAGGCGAATTTCAAGGGGAAATAATCATCATA
>PNOO01000365.1 GCA_013824905.1 Syntrophus sp. (in: bacteria)
TAACGGCCTCCTGGAGATCCGTCTTGCCAAGCGCCCCCTCGACCGGATTCACAAAATCAGCGTCCAACTCGGCTAATCCCCGGCACCGATATTTGTGGAGGCTCCCATGTCAGAAAAACCGCTCGAAGAATTGAAAGTGACAAAAATCCCGGAGATCCTCCCGGTGCTGCCGCTTGCGGGCGTCTTTGTCTTTCCGAAGATGCTCTTCCCTCTGGAGGTTTCCGGCGCACAATCGATCACCCTCATCGACGAGGCGATGGCCGGCGACCGCGTGATCGGCGTGGTTATGCTGAAGCAGTCCCCCACATGCGAGTGTTCGCGTGAACTAGAGGATTATTACAGCATCGGCACGAGCGTCGCGATCCTCCGGATGGCGAAGACCGCCGACAACAAGGCCCAGCTCCTCCTCCAGGGGATCAGCCGGTTTCGGATCGTCGAATTCGTGGAGGGAAAACCCTACCTCATGGCCCGCGTGGAGAATCTCGATGATGAGGAGGTGAAGGATATCGAAGTCGAGGCGCTGATGGCAAACCTCACCAGCCTCTTTGAGCGGATCATCAAACTCTCCCCCTTCATGCCCCAGGAGTTCGGGCCAATGGTCAAGACGATCACCGATCCGGGGGTTCTTGCCGACCTCATCGCCTCCGTTATCAACGCGACGATCGAGGAGAAGCAGAAGATCATCGAGATCCTGGACGTGAAGGCGCGCCTCCACGAAGTGACCCGCCTCGTCAACCACCAGGTGGAGATCCTCGAACTGGGAAGCAAGATCCAGTCCCAGGTGAAAGACGATATGGACAAGTCCCAGCGGGAATACTACCTCCGCCAGCAGCTCAGCGCCATCCGGAAGGAGCTGGGGGAGACGGACGAAGAGAAGGTCGAGATCGAGGAGTACCGGGCGAAGATTGAAAAGAAGAATCTCCCGGAGGAGGCGAAAAAGGAGGCGGAGCGGGAACTTGCCCGGCTCGCGAAGATGCACCCCTCCTCGGCGGAATACACCGTTTCGGCGACTTACCTGGACTGGATGACCTCTCTGCCCTGGCGTGAAAAAACCGAGGACAACCTCGATATCAAAAAGGCGCGGCGGGTCCTCGATGAGGACCACTACGGTCTGGAAAAGGCGAAGAAACGGATCATCGAGTACCTGGCCGTCCGCAAGCTGAAACCGGAAACGAAGGGGCCGATCCTCTGTTTCGCCGGTCCGCCGGGGACGGGAAAGACGTCTCTGGGCCATTCCATCGGCCGCGCCCTGGGAAGGAAATTCATCCGCATTTCCCTGGGGGGCGTCCGCGACGAGGCGGAGATCCGCGGCCACCGTCGCACCTATGTGGGGGCGCTTCCCGGCCGGATCATCCAGGGCATCCGCCGGGCGGAATCCATCAATCCCGTCTTCATGCTCGACGAGATCGACAAGCTGGGTAACGATTTTCGCGGCGATCCCTCGTCGGCCCTCCTTGAGGTCCTCGACCCGGAGCAGAACTTCTCCTTCGTGGACCATTACATCAATGTCCCCTTCGACCTGTCGCAGGTGATGTTCATCACGACGGCGAACATGCTCGAGACGATCCCGCCGGCGCTCCGCGACCGTCTGGAAGTGATCGAACTGCCCGGCTACACGCTCGATGAGAAGATCCGGATCGCTCAACGCTACCTGATTCCCAGACAGACGGAAGCGAACGGCCTTAAACCCGAGCAGATCCGCTTCACGAAAAACGCGCTCGGACATATTGTCTCCAGCTACACAAGGGAAGCGGGCGTTCGGAACCTCGAGCGGGAGATCGCCGCAATCTGCCGGGGGGTCGCAAGCCAGATCGCCGAAGGGACTATCGAAAAGACCGCCATCACGGTACGGGACGTCCACAGATACCTTGGACCC
>PNOO01000366.1 GCA_013824905.1 Syntrophus sp. (in: bacteria)
TGCGGATTTCGTCGGTTATGCGATGGGTATTTTCGGATTTACCTATGAGGTGGAGCTCTCCACTCGTCCGGAGAATTCCATCGGTTCCGATGCGGACTGGGAGCTTGCCACAACCGCCCTGGAAGGAGCGCTCAAGGACAACGGCATGCCTTACGAGGTCAACGCAGGCGACGGCGCCTTTTACGGACCGAAGATCGACTTTAAGCTGAAGGATGCCCTGAAGCGGAAATGGCAGTGTGCGACGATTCAGTGCGATTTTACACTTCCGGAGCGTTTTGACCTGAGTTACATCGGTGAGGATGGAGAGAAGCACCGTCCGGTCATGCTCCACAGGGTAATCCTGGGCGCCATAGAAAGGTTCATGGGGGTGCTCATCGAGCACCATGCAGGGGCTTTTCCTCTATGGCTCTCGCCGGTGCAGGCCGTTTTAGTGACTGTGACCGACAAGCATATCCCCTTCGGGGAGGAGGTCCGGAGGCAGCTCCTCGCTACGGGCATCCGCGTGGAAGGTGATTTCCGTAATGAAAAGCTGGGCTACAAGATCCGTGAGGCGCAGATGCAGAAAACACCCTACATGCTTGTGATAGGTGATCGGGAGGTGGCCTCCGGTCAGGTTTCTCCGCGGCAGCGGGATGGGCAGAATCTTGGTTCGATCAATGTGGAGGCGTTCATCGCCCTTGTCCGCGAACAGTGTGCACAGTTCAAGTAGTTTTTTTACGTCTGGAGGTGACCTATAGCTAAGGATTTAAGGATCAACCGTGAGATTAGGGCTGCATCTGTTCGAGTGATCAATATGGACGGGGAGCAGTTGGGAGTCATTTCTCTGACGGAGGCCCTGGCGGAAGCAGCCAAGGCGAGTCTCGATCTGGTGGAAGTGTCGCCTACGGCGACGCCGCCTGTCTGCAGGATCATGGATTATGGAAAATTCAGATACCAGCAGAGTAAAAAGGTTCAGGTCTCCAAAAAGAGCCAGACAGTCATTCAGGTCAAGGAGATCCGCCTCAGACCCAAGACGGAGGAACATGATCTGGAGGTCAAGATCAAGCATATCAAGAAGTTTCTTGACCAGCATAACAAGGTGAAGATCTCCATGATGTTCCGGGGGCGTGAGATCGCCTATACCGACATCGGCAGGAAGATCATGGAGGATTTAAAAAATACCCTTGCCGATGGATGCGTGATCGATCAGCAGCCGAAACTGGAAGGGCGAAACATGATCATGATCATTTCACCAAAGAAATAAAAAAAAGGGTATCCGGGACACGGGATTGTCGGGATAGTGGTCATTCCCGGATCAGCATGGTTTAAAGTGCCTGAACCGGCAGTGGGTTCAGTATATTAAGACAGGGGTGATGGAATGCCAAAGATAAAAACACATCGGGGTGCGGCGAAGCGGTTTTCCGTAACAGGAACGGGTAAAATCAAAAGGAGCAGGGCCAACACCAGCCATATTCTGACGCCGAAGACGACCAAACGGAAGAGACAGCTGAGGAAATCGACTATTCTCGATAAGACCAACGAAAAGGCGATCAGAAAACTGATTCCGTATCTGTAACAGACTGAATATTGTTTATTTTTGTGATATCAATAAGATGAGGAGAAAAAGCAATGCCGAGGGTAAAGAGAAGCGTGACGGCTCACAAAAAGAGAAGGAAGATCCTAAAGGCGGCAAAGGGATTCCTCCTTTCCAGGAGCAAATTGCTAAGGACGGCTACAGAGGCCGTGAACCACGCAATGGCTTATGCCTACCGGGACAGGAAGGTCAGAAAAAGGGATTTTCGGAAACTGTGGATTACACGCATCAATGCCGCCGCGCGCCTGAACGATATCTCTTACAGCCGCCTGATCAACGGTA
>PNOO01000367.1 GCA_013824905.1 Syntrophus sp. (in: bacteria)
CAGGGCCAGACGGTTCCCTGGTGATAAGCGGCGTCCCGCTCGGCGCCGTTTCCCCCGTAGCGGCCCCTGTAGGCCGGATCGGCGGGCGAGAGGGTGCGGAGCCCGCAGGGGGTGAGGAACTGCTCTCGAGCGGTCCGGACGACGCCGGCCTGCTCAGCGGGGTCGAGCGGCGAGAACGGGAGGGAGACGGCAAAGAGCTGGTTCGGCCGGATGGAGTGATCGAGAATGCCGTAGTGAAAAACATCCCCGAGGCAGCCTTTCTCCGGGATCCAGAAGGTCTCCCGGAACGCCCGGCGGATCGTGGGAAGTCTGTCGGCGAACGATCCTTCCCGATCGTCGAATCGCCCGGCGAGGTCGGTCGCGAAACACAGGGCATTGTACCACAGGGCGTTGATCTCGACGGCGTAACCGTAACGGGGGGTCACCGGCCTTCCCTCCACGACGGCGTCCATCCAGGTGAGGGCCTTGCCCTCCTGGCCGGCGTGGAGGAGCCCCCGGGCATCGACGCCGATGCCGAAGCGCGTTCCCTTCAGGAAACGGTTGATGATCCGTTTCATGACGGGCCAAAAAAGGCTGCGGATCAGGTCGATATCGTCCGTGACCCGGAGGAGCTCCTGGACGGCCCGGAAATAGAGCAGCGAACTGTCGACGGTGTTGTAAGCCTCGGGGGCGCCGTCCGCGGAGAAGAAGTTGGGGAGGAGACCCTCCCGCTCGTGCCGGCCGATTTCGGTCAGAATCTCGATACCCTCCCCGATCCTGCCGGCGCTAAAGGCGAGGCCGGGGAGGGAGATCAGCGCGTCCCGGCCCCAGCTCCCGAACCAGGGGTAGCCGGCGACGATCGCCGGTCTTCCCGACGGCGTCCTGATGAGAAACTGACGTCCTGCGCGGAGCAGGGCGAGAAAGAAGTCCCGATCCTCTCCGGTGAATCCGTTCGCAAGTTTTTCATCGTCGGAGAACTCTTTCCGCCGTCGTAAAATTTCGGTCTCCCAGATGGCGATCGGGTCTTCCCCGGCGGACTCGCAGGAGACGGCAAGGATCACCGTGCCGCCCTTTTCGACGGGGACCTCCAGGATTCCTGGGAGGAAGAGGTCCTCCTCCCAGTCGAACCCTCGCTCTCGTTCCTCCGTGTACTCGAAGCGCTTGTACCAGACAGGCGAAGCGGTGAAGCGCGGTGACGCCGAGGTCCAAATGAAGAGGGGGGGCATGCCCGCATAGGGTTCGATCGTAAAGCCGTTTGCGATCCCCTCCGTGCGGCTGCGAAGATGGAGGTTGGCGTGCGCAAGGCCATGATACCCCCGATAGGCCAGAAAAGGTTTCAGGCGGAGGAGGCCCTCCGCAGGTAATTGGTCCATGTCATAACGAATGAGAAGGATGCCTCTGTCCCGGACCAGCAGAATGCTTTTTTGCAGGCAAATCTCACCTGCCCGGTACGTGAAGCTCGGATGGAGATCGAGGAGAAACTCCTGCAGAAGAGACGGTCCGGGCGGAAAAAGTACGCCGGGATACCGATGGGAAGTGAAGAAGAGTTCTCTTCCTGTGACCAGGAGGGAGTCTTCCAGCTTGGAGAGAAGGACATGCCGGCCCTCCGGCGCGATGAGGTTGGCCACCAGCAGGCCGTGATAGCGCCGCGTATGACGTCCCCTAAGGGTGCTCGATGCGTAACCCCCCCGACCGTCGGTTTCCAGCCATTCCTGGTCGATTTTCTGAGGGCCCGATTCGTTGCAGTCAATCCGGATCATGGGGTGCCTCTTACTGCGGCATTTGGACGACCTCGACGCCCTCCGGCGCCTTGAAAGTGAAAAACTTGTCGGGAATCCCCGTATTGAGGTTGAAATCGCTGAAG
>PNOO01000368.1 GCA_013824905.1 Syntrophus sp. (in: bacteria)
CTTACGACATCTGCCTTGCCATCGGGGTGGAAAAACTCAAGGACACCGGTTACGGGGGGCTGCCGAACGCCGGCTCCGGTTTCGGCTCGCTCGTCTGGCAATGGTTTCCCAACGGCTCAGCGCCGGGCCTCTTCGCCCAGCTCGCCTCGGCCTACGCCGCGAAATTCCGCGTCTCCGACAGGGATCTGAAGAGAGCGATCTCCCACGTCTCATTGAAGAGCCACGCCAACGGCGCCCTCAACCCCAAGGCCCACCTGCGCAAAGCGGTGACGCTGGAGCAGATCATGGCTGCCCCGATCATCGCCCACCCGCTGGGGCTTTTCGACTGCTGCGGCGTGAGCGACGGCTCCGCATGCGCCATTGTCACGACGCCGGAGATTGCCAAATCACTCGGAAAGAAGGATATCGTCTCTGTCAAGGCAATCCAGCTTGCAGTCTCCAGCGGGTACGAGGGGGGTTTCAACGAGTGGGACGGGGAGCACTTCGTTACGACGAGCAAGTGCAGCACGAAGGCCTACGAGGAGGCGGGGATCACGAACCCCCGGGAAGAGATCAGCATGATGGAGCTCCACGACTGCTTCTCGATCACGGAGCTCGTCACCTACGAGGATCTCCACATCTCCGAGCGGGGCCGCGCCTGGAAGGACGCCCTCGATGGCTTCTACGACCGGAACGGCAAGGTGCCCGCCCAGGTGGACGGGGGGCTCAAGTGTTTCGGCCACCCGATCGGTGCCTCGGGCCTCCGGATGATCTATGAGATGTACCTCCAGCTTCTGGGTCGGGCCGGCGAACGGCAGCTGAAAGACCCCCGTTACGGCCTCACGCATAACCTGGGCGGCTTCCCGCACCAGAACGTCTGCGCGATCTCGATCGTCGGGCATTACGAGAACTGATTTTCACAGGAGAGAAGGACATGGAAATTCTGCGATACACGGATGAACACCGCATGTTCCGGGATTCACTGCGGCGATTTCTCGCCAAGGAGATCACACCCCACGTCGAGGAGTGGGAGGAGGCCGGGATCGTCCCCCGCGAAGCCTGGAAGAAGATGGGTGAACAGGGCTTCCTCGCGATGAGCGTACCCGAGGAGTACGGCGGTCTCGGCGCGGATTTCCTCTACTCCGTCATCGTGACCGAGGAGATGGTCCGGACGAACCACTCGGGGCTTGCTGCGCCCCTCCACACCGACATCATCGTCCCCTATATCGTTTCCTTTGCCACCGAGGAGCAGAAGCGCAAATACCTCCCCGGCTGCATCTCCGGCGACATCATCACGGCGATCGCCATGACCGAGCCGAACACCGGAAGCGACCTAGCCGCGATCAAGACGACGGCCGCTGAGTCCGGCGACGATGTGATCATCAACGGCCAGAAGACCTTCATCAGCAATGGGATCAACTGCGATCTTCTGGTCCTTGCCGCCCGCGATCCGAAAGAGGAGAATCCCCATGCCGCGGTCGACCTCTTCCTCGTCGAGGCGACAACCCCCGGCTTCGAAAAGGGAAAGCGGATCAAGAAGGTCGGCTGGCACAGCCAGGACACGGCAGAGCTCTACTTCACGGACTGCCGGATACCGAAGGCGAACCGCCTCGGCGATAAAGGATCCGGCTTTCTCAAGCTCATGCTGAAACTCCAGCAGGAGAGGCTTGTCTGCGCGATCGGCGCCGTAGCGGCGGCCGAATACATGCTCGAGATCACGATCCAGTACTGCAAGGAGAGGACCGCCTTCGGCAGACCTTTGACCAAGTTCCAGAACACCCAGTTCGAGATCGTGGAGATGGCGACGGAAACGAGGCTGGGGCGGACCTTCGTCGACAAGCTGATCGCAGATCACATGGAGGGA
>PNOO01000369.1 GCA_013824905.1 Syntrophus sp. (in: bacteria)
CCCAGGGTCTATGCGACGAACAACCTAGAGCAGGTGGTCGAGAACTGCGACTTTATCTTTCTCTCTGTCACGATGGACCGCCTGCCGGAAATACTGAACCATATCAAGCCGATACTCGAGAAAAAGAGCACTAGCACCTGCTTCATTTCGGCAATCAAGGGGCTCACCGCGAGCGAAATTAGACAACGGCTCATCACCCCTTCACAGCTCATCCGCAGTAGCTTCTTCAACCTGAAGGGCCGATTCGATGTGGTTTCCATCGGAGGGCCGTTCTTCGACATGGATATCGCCTTGGGCAATCCGGTCTGCCTCACTGTAGCGGGAGGAAAGGAGACCTGCCGGATCGTCCGGAATGGATTCCTCAGTTCCAACCGACGGGAGCTGACCTCCTATTACAATTTCGATGAGGTCGGGATAGAGGCCTGCAGCGCACTGAAAAACATCGCTGCCAACATCAAAGGTGTAACGGACCGGCTCGACCTCGGCGACTCGATTCCCGGCACCCTTTTCTCCCGTTCCGGTGTCGAGGTGAGATCCTTGTCCCGCCTCCTCGGTGGGAGCTTTCAGGCTTTCCAGAGCCAGGCCGGCGTGGGAGACATGTTCATCACCCTCTCTTCGGATGCGAGTAAAAACCACCGTTACGGCCGCTTCTTCTACGAACTCTTTACCGGGAATTCGATCGAAACGCACCTTAAGGTCCTGGAGCGGATCGACGGGAAACCGGAAGGGCCGAACACCATTTTGAACGTTCACAAGTTCCTCGAGAAACGCAACATGTACAGTCCACTATTCCACTGTGCATACAAGATATTCAACGAAGATCGGAATCGTGAAGAGATCAAGGAGCATATTATACAGGCAACCCAATTCGACCGGCGCACGAATGAGTTTATCGGCCCTGTGTCGCGCTTCCTCTATCGGCTCTTCCCGAACCTCTGGTACCGGCGTTTCCGGGGCTTCCTTGCGAAACCATAAATGAGGAATCATCTCCGTAAAAAATAAATTCTTGACATCTGTTTTTCGCCTGTGTTAGAAAATCCGGAAAAACTCGGAGAGCTGAATCCGTGAAAATGGGTGCAAGGATCATCGTATCGTTCTGGTGGTGGCAGGCATTAACAGTCTGCCCGCAATAGCTCTTGTGTGAGATGAGCCGTGGGCAGGGCGGAGCCCTTCCCATGTCTCAAGGATGATCGTACATGAAGCCATGGGAAGCCCCCGTGGCTTTTTCGGTTTGGGCGGCTTCAAGAAGGTGGTTGTATGGGCGAGATTTTGTCATGGCAAACTGCAACATGACGCGAGTTTTCACCCATCGCCGGGCTAACAGGTGTTCTTACAAAAAAGGAGACAGATGATGGAACAAACAAAGGTCGTTCTGACGGATCACGAGATCCCGCGGCAGTGGTACAACATCCAGGCGGATTTGCCCAAACCGATGAGCCCCCCTCTCCATCCGGGGACCGGGAAGCCGGTCGGCCCGGGGGATCTGGGGCCGATCTTCCCGATGAACCTCATCGAGCAGGAGGTGAGCCAGGAGCGGTGGATAGACATCCCCGGCGAGGTCCTTGAGAAATACCTGATCTGGCGGCCCAGCCCCCTCTGCCGGGCGCGGAATTTCGAAAAGCTCCTCGATGCCCCTGTGAAGATCTACTACAAATACGAAGGCTCCAGTCCTGCCGGTTCCCATAAGCCGAACACGGCCATCCCACAGGCCTACTACAACAAGGTCTTCGGTGTGAAACGGCTTTCCACCGAGACCGGCGCGGGCCAGTGGGGGAGCGCCCTGTCGATGGCCTGCAGCATGTTCGGCCTGGAGTGCAGGGTCTTTATGGTG
>PNOO01000370.1 GCA_013824905.1 Syntrophus sp. (in: bacteria)
CCTTGATCACCTCGTCGATGATTCCCCGGTTGAGCACCCCGGGGACGAACCCCGCGCCGATCCCCTGGATCTTGTGTGGTCCGGGCTGGCCCCCCGAAAGCACGGGCGACGCTTCCGGCTCGACGGCGATCGCCTTGAAGCCGGGCTTCCTCGCCTTCAAGATCTCGGCGACGCCGGTGATTGTCCCCCCGGTACCGACGCCGGCCACGATGAAATCCGCCTTTCCCTCCGTATCGGCCCAGATCTCCTCCGCCGTCGTTTGCCGGTGGATCTCCGGGTTTGCCGGGTTGTTGAACTGCTGGAGGATCACCGCCCCGGGCGTCGCGGCGGCAAGCTCCTCCGCCTTCCGGATGGCGCCTTTCATCCCCTCGGCCCCCGGCGTCAGGACCAGCTCCGCGCCGAATATCTCCAAGAGCTGCCGCCGCTCCATACTCATCGTTTCCGGCATGGTCAGGATCAGGCGGTAACCCCTCGCCGCCGCTACAAAAGCCAGAGCGATCCCCGTGTTGCCGCTCGTCGGCTCGATGATCACCGACCCTTCCTTCAGCAGCCCTTTTTTCTCGGCATCTTCGATCATGGCAACGCCGATCCGGTCCTTTACACTGGAGAGGGGATTGAACGACTCCAGCTTGACGACCACCTCGGCCGGATTCCCCGTATTCATCCTCTTCAGGCGGACAAGCGGGGTGTTGCCGATTGTTTTTGTAATATCTTCATAAATCTTCATGATTCTTTATCCTTTCTTGACTGCTTTTCTCAAAGCCTGGTCGATGTCCTCCTTGATATCCTCCGCATTCTCCAGCCCGATGGAGAGCCGGATGAAATCCTCCGTCACGCCCGTCACGGCCTGCTCCTCCTTCGTCAATTGCGAATGGGTCGTCGAGGCCGGATGGATCACGAGGCTCTTGGCGTCGCCGATGTTGGCCAGGTGCGACAGGAGCTGCACCGATTCGATGAACTTCTTTCCCGCTTCCAGCCCCCCCTTGATCCCGAAGCCCACCAGCGCCCCAAAATGACCCCGAGGTACTTCACCGCCAGGGCATGGCTGGGATGATCCGTAAGGCCGGGATAGTTCACCCAGTTCACCAGGGGATGCCCCTTGAGGAACTGGGCGACCACCAGCGCGTTTGCCGAATGCTGTCTCTGCCGCAGCGGCAGGGTCTCCAGACCCTGGAGGAAGAGAAAGGCGTTGAAGGGACTCAGGCAGGCGCCGAGATCGCGGAGCAGTTGCACCCTGGCCTTGATGATGAAGGCGACGTTCCCCATCTCAGGAAAGTTCCCGAAGACCTCCCAGAATTTCAGGCCGTGGTAGCTCGGGTCCGGTTCGGTAAACTCAGGGAATTTGCCGTTTCCCCAATTGAACTTGCCCGCATCGACGATCACCCCGCCGATGGAGGTGCCGTGACCGCCGATGAACTTCGTCGCTGATGTGGTCAGGATGTCGGCCCCGTAGTCGATCGGTTTCACGAGGCCCACACCGACGGTGTTGTCTACGATGAAGGGAACCCCCGCGTCATGGGCGATCCGCGCGATCGTTTCAAAATCGGGGACATCCAGTTTGGGGTTACCGATCGTCTCGGCGTAGACGGCCCTCGTCTTATCCGAAATCGCTTTTTTAAAAGCCTCCGGATCCCGTGAATCAACGAACTTTACCGTTCGCCCCAGTTTGGGAAACGTGTAATGAAACAGCTGATAGGTCCCGCCGTAGAGATTGTCCGCGGAGACGATCTCATCCCCCACACGGGTGATATTCAGAATGGCCATGGTCTCCGCGGCCTGCCCGGAGGCCACCGCCAGGGCGCCCGTTCCCCCTTCGATCGCGGCGATC
>PNOO01000371.1 GCA_013824905.1 Syntrophus sp. (in: bacteria)
GGAAGGTTTCCGTTTCCCGCCCTGCCGTCCCGTTGCCGATGGCGATCGCCTCGATGTTCAACTGCGCGCACAGCGAGAGCACCCGCTTGGCGGCAGTTTCCCGATCCTTTTCCGAGAGATGAGGGAAGATCGTCTCATGGTGGATGAGCTTTCCCTGGGCGTTGAGGCAGACGAGCTTGCACCCCGTCCGGAAACCGGGATCGAGGGCGAGGACCCGTTTTTGTCCAAGAGGCGGGGCGAGGAGAAGCGGACGGAGATTGCCGGCGAAGACCCGGATCGCCTCCGCATCGGCCCGCTTTTTCGAGTCCATACGGATCTCCGTTTCCATCGCATTTGCCAGGAGCCGCCGGTAACCGTCTTCGACGGCCAGCCGGACCTGTTCGGCGATCGGACCGTTTCCCTTGACGAAGAGGGAGCAAAGCAGAGAAATCGCCTCCGCCTCCGGCGGGATGACACGGAGGGTGAGGAATTCTTCCTTCTCGCCCCGGCGCATCGCGAGGATCCGGTGCGAGGGGGCCTTAGCCGCCGATTCTTCCCAGTCGAAGTAGTCCTGGTACCGGTTCCCTTCCTTTTCCTTGCCCGCGATCACCTTCGACTGGAAAACGGCTTTGTCCGCAAAGAATGCCCGCATCCGGGCACGGGCCTGTTCGCTTTCGTTCACCCATTCGGCGACGATGTCCCTGGCTCCGGCCAGGGCGTCTTCCGGCGTGGCGACCCCCCTTTCGGGATCGACGAAGGCGGCGGCCTCGGCGAGCGGATCGAACACCTCTTCCTGGGCGAAGAGGCGCCGGGCAAGGGGTTCCAGACCCTTCTCCCGGGCTGCGGTTGCCCGCGTCCGACGCTTGGGACGGAAGGGGAGGTAGATGTCCTCGATGACGGTGAGGGTTTCCGCGGCATCGATCCTGCTTTTCAGCTCATCGGTGAGGAGTTCGCGCTCAGCGAGCGATTTGAGAATCGTCTCTCGCCTTTTGTCCAGCTCAGCGAGCTGGGCCAGTCGGTCGCGGATCGCGGTGATCTGGACCTCGTCGAGGGTCCCTGTGACCTCCTTCCGGTAGCGGGCGATGAAGGGGACAGTCCCCCCTTCGCCGAGGAGTATGGCCGTTGCCAAGACCTGTGCCTTGCCGATAGTCAGTTCAGCAGCGATCTTCTGATAATGGCGCTCCGCCGGATTTACCACGGGTGTGCCGTTCTGTAGGGATTCCGTCATTTCTTTTCCACCTTCCGGGATTTGCCGATGTCTCAAGACTGACGGAGGCGTTCGATCACCTTCCAGTCGTTGCCATCGAGCATCGAAAAGACGAAGGGCCGCATAAAAAAGCGGGTTTCATCTTCGTTCCGCTTCGGAACGCCTCTCTCATACCACAAGAGATGATAGTTTATGAAATGAAATTGCGTAAAAGGGTAGGATCTTCATTTCTTCTTTGATCGCTCCTGGCAGTCCACAAGATGGTGCGCATTCGGTAGGAGGTAAGGATCGTCCGAACACGCCTTCAATATCTCGACGGGGATTTTACACTTGCCAGGGTCCCGGCTCTTTCCACGTCAGCGGGAGGGGTTGATGATTGACCAGGTGCTCAACGACTGGTTTGAGAAAAGCAGAAACGGCGTGCACCGCCTCCGCAAAGGTATCCGCGCCGTCGGTCATCCGATTCTTACGGAGGAATGCCTTCCATTGGGCCGTTTTCGTTTCGTCCTTCATGAAGGTTTCGGTAAAGGCGATCGGATCGGCCGGAATATCGGTGTGGCGCTTCGAGAAGGTTTCCGCAATCGCAGCCGCCAGCGTCTCGCCGTCGAAATCGAACTGTCGGG
>PNOO01000372.1 GCA_013824905.1 Syntrophus sp. (in: bacteria)
AAATGTCCGCTTGCTCTTGAGTGAATCCATGTCTTTTCTCCGTCACGTTTTCATCACCGTCACCTCCGTTTCGGCGCTTTTTCTATTGCCTATATATCACAACTGTGATGAAGAGAACTATCAATTATCCTTGTGTAGAACCATACGGGTCTGTTTCGTGGTTTCGCCGTTTTTTCTTGACACGCGACATGCTTTTCCTTACATTTCCCCGAGCGGAAAAGCAAGAGTCCGCGGTCAAAAACAATAAAGGAGATCGCATGAAATTCAGATTTGATAAAAATGTGCTGGCGCTGTTGGAAGGGTCCATCGATATTCATATCCACTCGGCTCCGGATGTCTATCCGCGGCTGCTCAACGACGTGGAGCTGGCCCTGTCCGCGAAGGAAAACGGGATGAGGGCGATCCTGGTGAAAAATCACTATTTCGAGACGGCGGGCCGCGCGCGGCTCGCAAGCGATGTTGCGGACTTCCCCGTCTTCGGGGGTATTGCGCTGAATCTCACCAATGGCGGATTGAACAAGCACGCGGTCAAGATGGCGCTCAAGATGGGGGCCAAGCAGGTCTGGATGCCGACCGTGCATGCCGACTATTTCGTCAAGAACAAGAGCCACGTGGCCAACCTCGCCACCGAAATCGGCGACGATGTCCAGGGGCTTGTCCTGGTCAATACGGACGGCACGCTCAAAGAGGAACTCTACGAGATCTTCGATATCATCAAGGAGGGCGACGCGATTTTCGCAACCGGCCATGTCACCAAGGAGGAGGCGAAGGTCGCCGTCCGTGAGGCGGCGAAAAGGGGGGTGAAGAAGATCCTCGTCACCCATCCTGCCGCCACCTTTGTCCATTACAGCATCGGTGACATGAAGGAGATCCTGGACCTTGGGGCCACCTTCCTCGAACATACCTGGAACGACGTCACCCGGCAGGTCTCCCATCCGCTGCAGATCTCCGCTCTTTTTGACGTGATCAAAGCGATTGGCGCCGCCCGTTGCATCATGTCCACGGACGCCGGTCAGTGGCTCAATCCCCCGGCCGCCCAGCAGATGGGGATCTATATCAAGGAGGCCCTGATGAGCGGTATTTCGGCCAAGGATGTCCGGATCATGGTTGCCGATAATCCGGAGAAGATTCTCGGAATATAGAGGATTCGAGAGCTTTGAAACTGATCAATGAGAAATTTTGGAGGAATTGGAGATGACGGCGAAAGTAGGTTTTATCGGTCTGGGGACAATGGGGAAATGGATGGCGTTGAACATAATGAAAGCCGGGTTTCCCTTGAGGGTATACGATATCAATCCGGCGGCGGTTCAATTTCTGGCCGGGCAGGGCGCTGTGGCGGCAAAATCGCCGGCGGACGTGGCCGCCGGGGTCGACTGGCTTTTCCTGAGCCTCCCCGATACGGAGATTGTGGAAAAGGCGGTTTTCGGAGAAAACGGTGTGGCAAAGGGGGCCAAGCCCGGCCTCGTCCTGGTCGATCTGAGCACGATCAGCTACATCCCCACCCTGGAAATCAATCGCAAACTGAAAGAAAAGGGGATCCTCTTCGCGGATG
This sequence comes from Syntrophus sp. (in: bacteria), assembly GCA_013824905.1. Classification (GTDB taxonomy): domain Bacteria; phylum Desulfobacterota; class Syntrophia; order Syntrophales; family UBA5619; genus JAKAFS01. The sequence continues at coordinate 1,553 of PNOO01000372.1, forward strand.
CGCCGGTTTCCGGTATGGAGTCGCGGGCCAAGGAGGGAAAGATCACGGTGATGTTCGGAGGCGATGAAGGGCTTTTCCAGACGGTGCGGCCGGCGCTCGATGCGATCGGCAATCAGATCGTCTATATGGGGGAGGTTGGCAGCGGGCAGCTGACCAAATTGATCAATCAGCTCCTCTTCAATATCAGCTGCGCCGGCCTGGCCGAGGTGCTTCCCCTGGCCGTCAAGCTCGGACTCGATCCGGA
>PNOO01000373.1 GCA_013824905.1 Syntrophus sp. (in: bacteria)
GATTTATCTATCAGCTCTATGCGCTGCAGTTTTTCCCGGTCGTGAACAAGGAGTTTTACAAGAGCTGGAAAGACCTGGACGGCCAGGAGATCACCGTGCACGCCCGTGGATCGGGAACCGAGGCGATCATGAACCTGATGGCCAAGGAGCACGGGATCAAGTACAAGAACATCAGCTTTGTGCCCGGTTCTCAGGTGCGCGCGCTGGGGCTGCTCCGCGGGAACATCAAGGCCTCGATTTTGGACAGCACCAACTGGAACTACGTCCAGAAGGAGGCCCCCGGCAAGTTCATCGTCCTGCCGATGGGCAGTGTGAGCGCCAGCGACGAGTCGATCTTTGCGACCAAGGCATTCCTGGACAAAAACAGGGATGCCGTGAACATCTTCGTTGAGGAACTGCTCAAGGTCAACCGTGAGATCAACGCGAATCCCAAGAGTGTGGCGGCGGAACGCAAGAAGCTCGGGATCATGAAGGATCTGCCTGCCAAGGTGGAAGAGGAGATCACCCCCTACTTCGAGGACGCGGTTAAGAACGGGATCATCTCCGACAACGGCGGCGGCGAGGCGGCGGCGAAGAGCGACCTTGAGTTCTACACGCTCTCCGGGCAGATCAAGGGAGAAAACCTGAAGGTTGAGGATTTCTGGGATATGGCGCCGCTGAAGGCCGCCTACTCCAAGATGGGGTTCAAGAAATAGAAAGTTCTTCTCACACTAAACGGGTGCCTGAATATGGATGCACAAAACAATCACGGCCGGCGGGAGGGCCGCCGGCTTATACGGCTGATTGCGTCTTTTGCCTTTTTCTTCGGCATTTGGGAGTTGGTGGGCCGCTGGCCGCTCAGCGCCGCGTTTCCCCCGTTCAGCCTGACCTTTCTGGCTTTTCTCAGGATGACCTGGGACGGCAGCTTTCTCAATGCCTACATCTCCACCTTGCAGCCCCTGCTGATCGGATTTGCGATCTGCGGGATCATCGGCGTCGGCTTCGGAATCTGGATGGGGCTTTCCCGCGCCATGGAATGGTTCAGCCTGCCGATCTTTGTTATCCTCCAGGCGGCGCCCATGGCCGCGGTGATACCGCTGATCACCTATGTCTATGGGATCGGGCTGACCGCGAAGGTCCTGGCGGTGGCGGTTCTCTCGACGCCGCTCGTCGTGATGAATTCATATAAGGGCATCCGCAACACCAATCCTTCCCTGATCCAGATGTGTCGTGCTTTTCAGGCGACAAGGACGCAGGTGGTTGTGAAGATCATTCTGCCGCATGCGGCCGGAATGATCTTCACGGGACTCAGGCTGGGTCTGGCGATGGGGTTCGTCGGCGTGGTGATCGCCGAACTGCTCATTACGCCCACGGGGATCGGCGATCTGATCTCCTACCACGCCTCGGTGGCGGATTTTCCGGAAGAGTTTGCGGCCGTCTCTTCGATCATTTTTCTTGCCGCCGTTACGATCAATGCACTGGAGAGGATTCAGCGCAGGCTGTTCCCTCCGGAGTTACAAGGATAATAAAACTATGTCTGCGGACTCGATTGTTACACTGAAGAATATCGGAAAGATTTACGATACGGGCGTCGAGGCGCTGAAGGGCGTGAATTTCGAGTTCCCTGTGGGGAAGCTCAGCACGCTTTTGGGGCCCAGCGGGTGCGGCAAAACGACCCTGCTGAAGATCATCGGCGGCCTGATCGATGCGACCTCCGGCGAGGTCTGGGTGAAAGGAAAACCCATCACCGGCCCCGGCGCCGACCGTGCATTTGTCTTTCAGGATTTCGCGCTGATGCCTTGGGCGACGATCCTCC
>PNOO01000374.1 GCA_013824905.1 Syntrophus sp. (in: bacteria)
CCGCCTCGGGGTGCTGTCGCCTGAGGTATGCCTCCTTAAGCTTAAAACACAGATCGATCAGTTCAATCGTCCTGGCAAGATTATTTATATTCATGGGGTTTTTGGTCAGGTCTTGCATTTTAGCGTTTGAGTGAGTTATCGAGGCCATGAAAGATATCCCGATGCATCGCTTTCAGATCGGAGGCAAAGGCGCCCGGATCGCAAGGTTGCACCCATTTCACCGCCTCTAGCAGCTCCACGGGAAACTCCTGGATCATTCTGGAAATTTCGAGGGGTTCGACCCATAGATCCTTCTGCCGGGCTTCGCTGAAAATATTCGGCCAGGCAAAGGAAAAGCACCGGGCGATTGAGAGGATATCGGCTATGTCCTTTGGTTCCCGCCGGCTCAGGGTACACAGCTTGTTCGACAAGATATTCCGCCAGTGGTCGATGCGGGGATAAAACGGCGCTTCTTGAAAATCGCCATAATGAAACGTCACATCATTGATGAAGTCGATCTTAAGCGGCATCTCCTCCTCGTGAGCCAGGATCCGAACGAAGGTTTCCGCGGCAGTCCCCGGTTCAACAGCGATTCCGCCGCGACGCAGGGCCTCCATGGCTTTTTTTACCTGCTCCCGGAAATCAACCGCCGCATTGACGAAAAGATCGAGGTCGTCGGAATAGCGGTGATGGAGGTAATGCCTGCCGAGCGCCGTCCCACCCGTGAGATAAAACGCCGTATCCGTCCGCCCGATCAGCGCCAGGACCTTGTCCATGAAAGGGTAGAGTTTAGCCGAATAGAACACTTTTGGCATAAAGATAGCGATCCTTAAGGCTTGCGGGATAGAGGCGATCCAGCACCGGTGCGCTCAATGCCTCCCGAAGACGGTCCGGGGGAATCAGCGACAGGAGAGTGTACCAGTCATAGGTCATAAACAACCGGCGATACAGATTGATCCGGTCGATGTGCCCGATCCGTTCGATATCGCCGCGGAACAGGCGGTAAAGCTGATCCGGATTCACATCCGTATCCCAGTAAACGTCGGTCAAGTACTTAACCTCTTCTTTTAATCTCTCAATTTTGTTTAAAATAACGGGCTTCATCGTATCATACTCTATGGGCTCTTGAAATTTAAAGTTTTACATGGGGTTGACTCGCGATAAACAACCGATTTTCTTTATTCTTTCCAAGTGATCCGAATGGCGTCAGGCATTCGATTTTACAGAATCCGCCAATTCGGCCGCTTCAGGAGCATATCGCGATTTTCAGCAAACTCCTGGGCGCCCATCACCATGACCCGGATCTTTCGTTTGATCTCTTTCTCCAGGTTGGGTCTCAATGCCTGAATTTTATCCATATCCACGTCGCCCACTATCAGCACATCGATCAGGCCGCTGTCGCGCCCCTCGGCATAGTCATCGAGGGCATAGATAGCTTCAACCTTACCGAGGTCATTAAGTATCTGCTCGACAATTTTATCGATTCCATAATACTTCTTTACGATGGAATTGATTTCCGGGAAGAAGGGATGGTTCGTATTGGCCTTGTAGAATATGGATTGTCCCCGCTGCTCTTTACCCAAATATCCCGCCTGACTTAGATTGTCCAGCTCTTCCTTCAGGGCGTTGGGGGTCAGATTAAATTCCCTTGCCAATTCGCGCAGATAACATGATATTCCCGGATTCAGGAAGAGCTTCAGAAACAGATTGATCCGTGTTCTGGATGTGAATAATTCGGTCAGCATGTTACCTACCGTTCAGTTTATCTAAACTGATGCATAACT
>PNOO01000375.1 GCA_013824905.1 Syntrophus sp. (in: bacteria)
GTGGCGACGGGAGGGGCCGGCGCTTTTCCCGTCATCGGATGGTTCATCAAGGCCTTTCTGCGGGGGAGCATGGATGTGACCGGGGACACCCTCCTGCGTTTTTACGCCTTTCATGTGGCTATTTTGCCGATCATCACCCTTAGCCTCGTCGGCCTGCATCTCCTTTTGGTGCAGTATCACGGGATGAGCGTACCCCTCTCCCTGGAACAGGAAAAACAAAAGGAAGCCCCTTTCTACCCGAATGTCTTTTACAAGGATCTGATGATCTGGCTGGTCGTGATGGGGGTTCTTGTGACGCTGGCGGTTCTTCTGCCGCCGGAGATCGGTGTGAAGGCCGACCCCCTGGCGCCGCCGCCGGAAAACATCAAGCCCGAATGGTATTTTCTCTTCCTCCTGCAGACCCTGAAGCTCTTTCCCGGTGAAATTCTGGGGCTGAATGGGGAAACGATTGCCATCTTGCTGGTCTCCGGTGCGATCCTCTTTTTCTTTCTCATCCCCTTTTTCGACAAAAAATCGTCCCGGGGGGAGAAGAGCCCGCTTTTCACCTGGATCGGCGTGATCTATCTTCTCTATTTCCTCACGATGACGGTGGTGGGTTTTCTGAGCTAAGGAGTGCGTATGCGAAAGGTCGGAATCATCGGAGACTGCTTGAAAGGGTTTCCTCTGTTCTGTTACAAGGGGATATTGTTTGCGGTCTTGTTCCTCTTGATGGACGCCGCAACCTCCGGGGCGGCAGAGAAGGCGATGGACAAGATCGCCGTCTTTCCCGCGACGCCTTACGAGGGCTATATCATCTATGAAAGCCTGGCTGTTTTCTGGCTCTTCATTATCAGTCTCATTGTCATCATCCGCATGAAACTCAGGGAAATCGAACGAATCCAGGCATTGGGCGTGGAGAAGGAAGACCAGGACGCTCCTCTGCTGGAGTAAATCCTGCGTAATCAGAAAATAGAGGAAAGCATGAAATACGAAACCCTACTTGTCGAAATCAGACATCGCATCGGACTCGTCTGGATGAACCGCCCGAAGTCGCACAATATGCTCGATGAGACGATGATCTCGGAGCTGAGCGCGGCGATGCGCGCCATGAACGACGATCCGGAGGTCCGCGCCGTAATCCTCGCCGGCGCGGGCAGCAGCTTCTGCGCCGGGGGCGACCTGAAATGGATGCAGCGCGCGGCCGGATACCCCTTCGAGCGGAACCACGCCGACGCCATGAACTTCGCAACCCTGCTGCACATCATCGACACCTTGAAAAAGCCGACCATTGCCCGCGTGCACGGCCCGGTTTTTGCGGGCGGCGTGGGGCTGGTCGCGGCCTGCGACATGGCGGTGGCGGCCTACGAGGCGGAGTTCCGCCTGTCCGAAGTCCGGATCGGCCTGATCCCGTCGACGATCGGGCCGTATGTGATACGGGCGATCGGTGAGCGGGCGGCGCGGCGCTATTTCCTTTCCGCGGAGCTCTTCACCGCCGCCGAGGCCTATCGCATCGGCCTGGTAAGCGACATCACGCCGCCGGATGAACTCGACGCCAGAATCAACGAGCTGCTCGGGCAATTGCTCCTGGGCGGTCCGGTCGCACAGGCGCTTTCCAAGGAGTGGATTCGTACTGTAGTGGGAGTCCCCATAACGCCCGACCTGATCAAAGACAGCGCAAACCTCCTTGCCACCGCACGCGCCTCCGAGGAGGGTCGGGAGGGCATCCGTTCCTTCCTCGATAAGCGAAAGCCGGCGTGGCTGGGTGAAAAAAAGAAGACCG
>PNOO01000376.1 GCA_013824905.1 Syntrophus sp. (in: bacteria)
TGTCGCCGTGGCGCTCCTTACCAACATGGCCGTCGGTTTCGCCGCTGGCCTTGTCGTCCATTACGGGATGGAGAAATTTCAGGGACGGATGGCGAAATAAGAATATCTCGAATTTCCCGGCCATCGTTCAGGGGGAGAATCGCCACCGTATCAGGATGATTTTGCCGGTTGTTCATGATGAACGGATAGGGCTTGACAAGGTAGGGCAAAACCTGTACCGTATCCCTGTACAGAAAATGAGGAGGATAAAAAGATGCCCATCCAGACCACCTATACCCAAGCCCGTGCCAACCTGTCGAAACTGTTCGATGAAGTCACGGAGAACCGGGAGATCGTCATCGTCCGGCGGCGGCGAGGCGAGGAGATTGCTCTGATCGCCGCGGATGAGTTGGCCGGCCTGACGGAGACGGCCCACCTGCTCCGGTCGCCCAAGAACGCCCGGCGACTGCTTCAGGCCTTGGCCCGCGCCCAGGCGGGAACGGAAAAACCGCAGACTCTCGAAGCGATAAAGAAGGAAACCGGTCTTGAAAAAAAGGCATAATGCCGGTGCAGAAAGACAGGTCCGGCGAGAGGCCGTCTTCCAGCCGGAGTTTATCGAGGATCTGCGCTACTGGGTGCAAACGGAGCGAAGGATCGCCCTGAGGGCGCTGGCCGTTGTTGAGGCGGTCCTGCGCGATCCATTTTCAGGGATCGGCAAGCCGGAACCGCTGAAATATCTTACCCCCGGTATGTGGTCCCGCCGCCTGACCCAGGAGCACCGCATCGTCTATCTGGTCGGTGACGATCGGGTCGATTTTCTGCAGGCGAGGTACCATTACTGACAGAGGGATTCCCAGGAAATGTCTCTTCAGCTCAGGCAAAGGGAATTTGCATGACGGAACTGCGTATTTACTATGAGGATACGGATGCCGGAGGAGTGGTCTATTACGCCAATTATCTCCGTTATCTTGAACGGGGGCGGACTGAGTATTTGCGGGAACGGGGACTTTCCGTACGGGAACTCCAGGAAAAAGGCTATCTCATCCTTGTGATGCGGCTGGAGATTGACTATCTGTCCCCGGCAGTCCTGGATGATCTTATCCGTGTCGATACGGCTGTCCTGGAGATTACCGGTGCGACATTTACCTTGGGTCAACGGGTGGTTCGTGTTGCGGATGAGAAGCCTCTGCTGGACAGTAAAGTGACTCTGGCATGTCTCGGACCGGGTAAGAGTGCAAGACGGCTGCCGAGAGAGCTGTTGCGGGTTTTAAGAGAGGAGTAAAAATGGCGGTTACCATCAAACGTGTCTGTTACATGAAGTACCTTCCCGATTCATTATATATCGACATCATGGCCAAGCGGCCGGACGTGAAACTCGACAATCTCGATCATTGCGGAACGGACGCAGCAATGCAGCCGATCCTGAAGGCGGCGCATGTCTATCAGATCAGCGCGGCGCGCGACGAGATTGCCCCGGAACTCTATGCCGACAAACCGCTGTTGGCCCGCGCCCCGAACCTTTTGGCCGTCTCGACCAACGGTGCAGGTTACGACACGGTAAACCTGAAGGCATGCACCGAAGCGGGGGTCCTGGTCGTAAATCAGGCCGGAGGAAACCGTGAAGCCGTGGCGGAGCATGTGCTGGGGATGATGCTGTGCCTCTCGAAGCGCATCATTCAGGCCGACCGGTTTATGCGACGCCATTCCAACATCAACCGCGAAGCCTTTATGGGCAATGACATCCTCGGCAAAACGATCGGGATCATCGGCCTT
>PNOO01000377.1 GCA_013824905.1 Syntrophus sp. (in: bacteria)
GCTCCGTCAGGGCGATGTCGCTTCCGGACCCGGGTTTGTATACCGGGACAAAAGTGGTCTTCAGCGCCTTTTCAAGGTGCGGCCTGACCATGGAGAGCATCACATCGCTTCCCCCGCCGGGGGAAAAGCCCATCAGTGTGTTGATAGGCTTTCGGGGATAGTCAACCTTGGCCGACGTTCCCTGAGCAAAGACGTTCGTTGCGAGGGCAACTGCCAGAAACATAACGACTGCACATCCGGTTTTTTTAAGCATAGACGCTCCTCCTTCTTGCCGTAAATGGATAGGAACCTGTTACATTGATAATGAACCCGCTTTTCTGCGGGGCAGGATACGAAGGCGGTCCTTTTATGTCAAGGAGATTTTACCAAGTTGACCTTTGGTTTGACGCCTTTATTGACCACGTTCCTGGGCCACTTGCCCTGGGCGACCCTAACGGCTTCCTGTCCCACACTGATTCTGAGCCGCTTGAAGGAGGCATCACAGTAAAATGCCGAGTGCGGCGTAACGATGACATTGTCCATTTTCAGCAAGGGGTTGTCGGGGTCAATCGGATCCTTCTCAAAGACATCGAGGCCGGCGCCGGCGATCTTTTCGTCCCGCAGCGCCCTGATGAGGGCAGGCTCATCAACAACGGAACCGCGCGCTGTATTGATGAGATAGGCGCTGGGCTTCATCATATGGAGCTCCTTTTCGCCGATGAGATGGAAGGTCTCCTGATTGAGGCAGGGATGAAGCGAGACATAATCGGATTCCCTCATCACTTCGGGCAGACTCTTCAGGGTAATGCCCGATTCCTTGGCCAGATTCCGATCGACATAGGGGTCAGAGCCAATCACATCCAGGCCGAAGCACCGCGCTTTTCGGGCAGTCATACGGCCGATGTTGCCGCAGCCGACGATGCCGATGGTCTGTCCCCAGATGGAGCCCATGGGTTCCATGATCTGACGGCTTGCTCCCCAGCCGGCGGTCTTGAGGAGATGATTCATCCGCACCAGTTTCTTGGCGCAGGCCATGAGCAGAACGATCGCATGGTTGGAGACTTCCTCGAAGCAGAAGTCGGGAATGTTGACGACCAGGACATGGTTGTCGGTAGCGGCATCGACATCGATGTTGTCATAACCGATGCCGCAACGGACGACAGCGAGCAGCTTGGGCAGGTTCTCAAAAACGCGGCGCGTGAATGCCGTCCTTACTGTAAAGACGACAGCGGCATCCTTGGCCTTCGCTATGATCTCATCCTCGTCGGCGGCATCGATGTCCATCAGCTCGATACCCGCTTTTTGGATCACCTCGACTTCATCCGACAGGGGTGCAGCAATCGCTGCCCTTTCAACCCGCGCCACTATGGCTTTGTTTTTCTCCAACGTTACCCTCCTTTGTTGTTTGTTTTATTTGACAAGAACTCGCTGCCGCGGGGCGGGACTATACGATGGGCTGTCTTGTGAGTCAATGGAATATTGATGTTACACCGGCCGGTCTCGCAGCCGGTTAGGAAGCTCTTTGGTTTCCTAAAATGAATTTCAAGCGCCGGTTTATTCCCTCATTTATTCCACTCGGATTCCAGATAATTCCTGCTCCGTGAAAATCGGTGTCCATTGAATAGGACATCGTCTTATTGGACATACGGCGATTTAAGATGTCCAATAACGACCTGATGAGTGTCCAATAAATCACGTTACCGGAAAATAACGCCTCGTTTTTAAATAACCTTCAGAGCGCAACCAGCCGTCGGCAACAAGCCGGGAA
>PNOO01000378.1 GCA_013824905.1 Syntrophus sp. (in: bacteria)
GGGGAGACAGGTCCGCGGACGGCCTGCCTCATCGGTTCGGCGATCAACGGCGCCGACGCCTTCCGCGTGGCGATGCTCAATTTTCAGGAGAAGGGTCCCCTGAAGATCAGCCCTTTTCTTCTCCCCAATCTCTGTGCCAATCTCCCTTCGGGCAAGGCAGGGATGCTCTTGGGCTTCACCGGACCCATCTTCTCGCCTCAGGGGGCCTGCGCCTCGGGCAACCATGCCATCGGCATCGGGGCCCGGATGATCCGGGACGGGGACTGTGATTTCGTCCTGGCCGGGGGGGTGGATACCCCCATCCTGCCGGAGATCATCCACGGTTTCACGAATATGAACGCCACCATCAAGGTCATGAAGGGGGACCGGGCGTACGCCGATCCCTCCCAGGCCTCCCGCCCTTTCAGCCATGACCGGCGCGGTTTCGTCCTTTCCGAAGGGGCGGGCGTCATTGTGCTTGCGGCCGAGGAGATGCTCTCCCGCCATGGACTTCGGGCGCGGGCCGAAGTGATGGGGGTAGGCTGGACCTCCGATGCGTATCATTTCACCAAACCCAATCCCCAAACGATCATCCGGGGGATCCGGGAAGCGATCGACGATGCGGGGCTTGCGCCTGAAGATATTGAGTACATCAATGCCCACGGCACTTCCACTCCAAAGGGGGATCTGGCCGAGATCGACTGTCTGCGCGAGGTCTTCGGGAAGGAACTGGAGAATATTCCCCTCTCCTCCAACAAATCCCAGATCGGCCATACCCTGGGGGCGGCGGCGGCCATCGAGGACGCCCTGACCATCGAAGGGATGCAGCGGGGGATTATCCTCCCCACGATCAACCACCGTCCCGATCCCCTTTTTGCCGACATCGACTGCGTCCCAAATGAGGCCCGAACCCGCCGACATGAGATGGCCCTTTCGAACGCCTTCGGTTTCGGCGGGACCAACTGCTGTATCGTCTTTCGGGGGACCTCGGGATGAAGCCCAAAGCCTTCCTGCCGGAACACTTTCGCGATGGCGGGCGTTATTGCCGCGACACGACGACGGGACTGATCTGGCACCGCTGCCAGAACCGGACCCTCTATGCCGATACGGACCGCTCTTCCGTCGTCTATCACGCCAACTATCTGAGGTACTTCGAGCTGGGTCGGGCATCGCTGATGCGCGACGCCGCCTATCCTTACAAGGAGGTCGAGGAGAGCGGCTACGTCTATCCCATCATCGATATGGGCATCCAGTTCTATCACCCCCTGTACTATGACGACCCCATGTGGATCTATACCCGCCCGGCTAAGCTCGAACGGGTGCGCCTCCGGTTCGATTACCTCATCACCCATGCGGAAACGGGCGCCGAAGTCTGCCGGGGCTTTACCCGGCATTGCGCCCTGAATGCCAGGGGCATACCGGTGGCCATCGATCCCAAGACGGTTCATTTATGGAAAGCCTTTCCCCCTCCGTCCGAGACATGAGAGTTCCTCTGTCGATAGCCATCCCCGATTACCTGCGGGATCATCGCTATGAAGGCCGGGTGGTCCTGCCTGCCGCGGAGGCCCTGCAGATCCTGGCCGGATCGCTTCCGGGGGACCTTCCCCGCTGCAATCCCCTTCGGCAAGAGGGAGGCGAGTTCGCCCATCTGCTCCCCCTGGATCCCCAGGCCGACACCCTGGACGTCTTTCATGAGATCGCCGTTTCCCCAGACGGACGCCGGCAGTCCAGCCTGACGACCCTCCGTTTGGGCCGGCAGACCCAATT
>PNOO01000379.1 GCA_013824905.1 Syntrophus sp. (in: bacteria)
TTCTGGGCCATGTAGATCTGGTAACTGGGGATGGCAATGGCCGTAAGGATTCCCATAATCGCGACAACGATCAACAATTCAACCAGAGTGAAACCCTTTCCCCTTTTGGTTCTCATGACTCAACACCGCTCACCCGGCAAAGGGCATTGCCGTTACGCCGCTGAAGGGGATGCCTCCATAGCAGGAACTCATGACGAGCAACGGCCGATACGATCGTCATGACGATCACCCGATTCAGCGGCGGAAATTCCTCTTTTACCAATATTTTCAAAAAGAAAGTAACCACGGCCGTATGATAAGGGCAATAAAATCCTTTTGTCAATAGAAACCCCCCTCTCGAACCGACATTCTGTGTGATTCCCTTCACATTCGCAGTGCAATGGGGGCTGACCTACCAGTTGCCTCATTGAAAAAAGTTACCGAAGGGAGAGAGTTTTGCCTATACGATCCGCCTACCAGATCCGCCTTGACATTTTTGGGGCATTCCACTACTCTCACGGCCCATAGATATCGAATGATGAGCAGACCCTGCCCTTTAAAAAAACGAGCCAGGGCGCTTATCATCTCTACAAGGAGCTGCTCCATGCCTATTTATGAATTCAAATGCCGGAAGTGCGGAAAGACGTTCGACGTCCTCTTCCGGAGCCGAGATGAAAAGGTGGCTGTTGCCTGCCCGGAATGCAAATCCACCCGGACGCAGCGATTGATGTCCGCCTTCGCCGGAAAGATAGGGAACACCGGCGCCGGCGGGGCGTCCTGCGGGAGCTGCGCCGCGACAAGCTGCGGCCCTACCTGAGGTCACTGACCCATCACGGCCGTGGGCCGTGAAAATTTCAAGGAGTACGCGAATATGAACATTCTGATCTTCGGACCGAACGGCAGCGGTAAGGGGACCCAGGGAGCGGTGGTGCAAAAGAGGTACGGCATACCGCACATCGAGACAGGCGTTATCTTCAGGGACAACATCAAGAACAAGACGGAACTTGGGAATATGGCGAAAAGCTATATCGAACGCGGCGATCTCGTCCCCGATGCGATCACCGTCCCCATGATACTGAAGCGCCTCCAGGAGGCAGACTGTAAAAACGGCTGGCTCCTCGACGGCTTTCCCCGGAATCTCGCCCAGGCCGAGGCGCTCTGGAAGGCCCTTGAAGGGGCGGGGATGAAACTGGATGATGTCATCGAGATCCTCCTCGATCGGGAAACCGCAAAAAAAAGGATCATGGGGCGGCGGCTCTGCGCCAATGACAACAATCACCCGAACAATATCTATATCGATGCCATTAAACCCGCCGAAAAGGACGGGAAGCTGGTCTGCCGGATCTGCGGCTGTGATCAACTGACCGCCCGGGCCGACGACCAGGACGAGGCGGCGATCGACAAGCGCCACGGAATCTATTACGACACAAACACCGGAACCCTCGCCGCCGTCCGCTACTTCAAAGAGCGAGTCCGGTTCCTGGAAATCGACGGGACCCCCGGCGTGAGGGAAGTCTCCTCGGCCCTTCTTGCAAAACTCCCACATGAATAATATAAGGAACTTCAGCATCATAGCCCATATCGACCATGGGAAGTCCACTCTTGCCGACCGGCTGATCCAGTACACCGGCGTCGTGAATGACCGGGATTTTCAGGACCAGATCCTCGACAACATGGACATCGAGCGCGAGCGGGGGATCACGATCAAGAGCCAGGCCATTTCGCTCCCCTACCGGGCAAAGGACGGCCGTACCTATGCCCTG
>PNOO01000380.1 GCA_013824905.1 Syntrophus sp. (in: bacteria)
GTCATTGTACGATTTACGGAGTACTGGCAGATGTGCCTGGGGATTATCGTCGTGGTGCTGGTCATGGGATTCCGGGGCGGAGTGGTGAGTATCTTCATGAGAGAAAGGGGCCGGCGATGAAAGCGATCATCCGGACCGAGAACCTGGGAAAGTATTTTGGACAGATGGCCGCAGTGCACGAGGTCAACTTAACCCTGCAGGAGGGTCTTTTCACTTCGGTCATCGGACCCAACGGGGCAGGAAAGACCACCCTCATCAACATCCTGTCCGGTTATCTGCTCCCGGACCGGGGCGCCATTTATTTCCGGGAAAAAGAGATTACCCGGCTGGGGCCGGATAAAAGGGTGAAGATGGGGATCAGCCGGTCTTTCCAGGTGATGAACATCTTCCCCCGGATGACGGTGTTTCAGAATATTCTCCTCCCCGTCTTGTCCCGTCTCAACAAAACCTCCAGCGCCTTTTCTTCTCTGCAAAGCCAGAAGGAAGCGGTAGGGGAAGCGGAGCAGATCCTGGGGGAGGTGTGGCTGCAAAAAGAGAAGGATACCCCGGGCGGGGAACTTTCCCATGGGGACCAGCGGCTCCTGGAGCTGGGGATTGCCGTGGCCGCCAATCCCCAGCTTTGCTTCCTCGATGAGCCTTCCTCGGGTATGAACCCGATTGAAAGAATCAAGGTCCTGGAACTGGTGAAAAAATTAGCCTCCGAGCGGAAGACGACGTTCATTATTGTAGAGCACGATATGGATATCGTCTTTTCTCTATCCGACTGGATCGTGGTCATGAACCGCGGGGAGGTCCTTGCGGAAGGCAAGCCCGGTGATATCCGCGAGAATCAGGAGGTCAGGGACATTTACCTCGGAGAAGAGATATGACCGCAATTCTGGAAGTCAAAGAGATTGTCACACGCTATGGGCAGAGCCAGGTCCTCCATGGTATTTCCCTGGTCGTCGGTCAGGGAGAGGTCGTCTCTTTGTTGGGGAGGAACGGTGTGGGAAAAACCACCACCTTCCGGTCGATCATGGGACTGACCCCCCCCCGTTCGGGAAGCATTTTGCTGAAAGGGACTGAACTGGTCGGCCTAAAACCCTACGAAATTGCCAAGCTGGGGGTCGGCTACGTCCCCGATGATCGCAGGATCTTCGCCGACCTGACCGCCGAAGAGAATTTAGAAATGGCCAGACGCCTTGCCAAAAACAGAGTCGGGCCATGGACCATTGAAAAGGTGTATCAGCTTTTTCCTGTCCTGGAGGGGCTGCGAGACAGCAAAGGGACCTGTCTGAGCGGCGGAGAGCAGAAGATGTTGGCCATCGGCCGGGCCCTGATGAAGAACCCGGATTTGTTGCTCTTGGACGAGCCGATCGAAGGCCTGGCGCCGCTGGTGGTGAAAAACCTGGTGGAGGTGATCCGGGAAATCCAAAAGTCGGAAGTGACCATCCTGCTTGCCGATCAGAATTTAAAATTTTGCCGCAAGGTGGCGGGAAGAGGGTACATTCTCGAGAAGGGTCTCATCCAGTGCCAGGGCGAAATAGAGAACATCTGTCAGGATGAGGAGCTTGTTAAGAAATACTTGGCGGTGTAAAGGAAAAGAGAGATGAGCAGAGGGAAATATTACCACCCGGAGATTGAAAGGATGAGCCGGAAAGAGATACGGCAACTCCAAAATGAGAGGTTGCGCTGGCAGATCCGCCGCTGTTTGGCCAAGTCGGAATTTTACCGGGAGAAGTTCAGGAAAGCCGG
>PNOO01000381.1 GCA_013824905.1 Syntrophus sp. (in: bacteria)
AGGGTATTCGATGTTTTCGGAGACCGTCAGGACCGGAATAAGGTTGAAGTCCTGAAAAATGAAACCGATGTTCTTCCCCCGGAACGCGGCGCTCGCTTTGCGGTTCATAGCGGAGACGTCGATATCGGCGACCGTCAAGGCCCCTTTTGTCGGCTTGTCGAGACAGCCGAGCAGGTTGAGGAGCGTCGTCTTGCCGCTCCCGGAAGGCCCGACGAAGGAGACGAACGAGGCCGGTTCAATCTCGAAACTGACATCCTTCAGGGCGTGGACCGCCACCTCCCCCACCTGGTAATCCTTGCTGATATGATCCGCTGAAATCAACTTCACTTTTTTCTTCTCCTTTCTTGCCGTCCCCGCACCTTTTGACAAAGAACCTTGCCAACCCTCTTACGGCGCAGCACCTGCCGGAGGGGGCATGGGTCCCCTCATTCCCCGGCCGTTTTCGCGGTCACCCCTCATGCCGGGGCCGCGCATCTGCGGCGGTCTGCGTTCGGGACCGTAAGGCCGGACCTTCGCCTGCTGCTCGGGCGTCAGAAGCAGCCACGCATCCAGACGGTAGGTCGTGAGCTTGTCCATCAACTGATTGCGAAGGGTCTGAACCTCTCTCTGTAGCGTCAGGATACTCTCCCGAGCCGGCGCCTTGACCAGCCACAGGCCCTTCAATTCTCTGCTCTTGACATAGAGCTGCTCTTGAAGGGGTTTGATGTCTTTCAGGTGCGCCTCACGAAGGATGCTGATCTTTTCCTTTTGCTCGGCCGTCAGGTCGAGACCCCTCTCCGCGGCGATATCCTCGACGTTGCCGGGCCCGCTTCCGTATCCCACTCTCATGTCTCGGTAGGCCATCGCAGGGGCAGCGGTTATCGCCGCCAGAGCGATCGCTGCAACAACCGTCATCTTTCTTATTGTCATACTTCGCGTCACCTTTTACATGATTTGTGCATGGGCTATACAGCAAGAGACATGCCACTTAAGCATCACTGACGTATCCTGATTGTATCACGGTGTTTATATGAATGCTATAATATAGGATCATGGATGAGGATTGCCGGATGGGTATATTGTATCCAGTCTAAGTATCCAGTTCGAGATTAAACCGGGTCATAAGTATCCACTATTACGACGACACTGATCAAAACCGATAAATCATCATCATCCCGCCGCCAATATCGGGGCTTGCGTTGGTAAAACCGGTGAACCCGTAGATTTCCCAAGACAGCCGGCGTGAATGCGTAAAGTTCACCTTCAGCCGTCCCTCAGTCTGGGCCTCCGCCCCCTCGGAGCGCGCGGACGAGCCTTTGGCCAGGACGGAGACAAACCACCGCTCCGTCGCCTGGATGCCTGCCCCGCCGAGATAGCTGACATAGTTGCGGCCGGGATAGTCGGATTTGTTGTTCTGGAAGATATAGGCCCCCTCCCCAAACAGTTGGACGTTGCCCAGCCACTTGGAGACCGAAAGCCCGGGCCCCGCCTCTACGGTGCCCGTCCCCAAACCGCGGTCCAGATCTCCCGAGGGGACCTTCAGGTAGAAGGTGGGACGAACTTTGGGGGTCGTCTCTCCCTCCCGCAACAGGGTCCAACCGGTGGTCATGTTGATATCCCCGATGCCGGACTCTTGCACCGTTGTTGTGGCTGCCGCCGTTCCCGAAGCGTTGGCGGCTCGTCCCCGTCCCATGCCGCCGGTGTGGGTCACGACCACCCCGCTGTTGGACTTGCTGGACAGGTAAAG
>PNOO01000382.1 GCA_013824905.1 Syntrophus sp. (in: bacteria)
CGGAGCCGGGTGGTGTTTCCGAAAGAGTCGTTGAACCGGCATTGGAGGATCTGGAAGATCTTCCCATCGATGGTGAGATGAAGCCGGTCGACGCCGCTCCCCGGTTCTTTGGCCGCCAGTACGAGATGGTAGTTCCCCTCCCCGTCAAAGGGGGTGTCCTTCGAAAAACGGATCAGAAAATCCTCGGAGAGCTTACCGATGCCGGAGAGGAATTTGACGGCCATCCGCGACCGATAGACGTCTTCGGCGTTCTGGATGTAAACCATGCGGTCTTCGGGAACGTACAGCCAGGCCTTCTGGGCGTTGATGACCAGCTTCTTGGACTTTGGCTTCGTATAGTCCCACAGCATCATTCTCGGATTCTTGAAGTAGACCGTACCCTCTTCCCGCTCGGTCTTCTTCATGGACTTGATGGTCACCTCCTGCATAAAGCTTGCCTTCAGGTCTGTGGTTTTCTCGTACATCTCCTGTGTCTTTGCCGTCAACTGCTCCAGGGAAAGGGGCTGGGCGCGGACAACTGAAGCGGGAAACAGAAGGAATACAAACGAGAGGATCGCAATTCCCGCCTGCCGGAAGGCGGGGATGCGATTCCGGCGGACGGAAAAACTGTCCGCCGGGAAGTGCGGAAACGGCACATTTTCCCAGCAGGGTATATCTCCCTGCAAAAAGGCTCCGTAAGTAGCCGAGATAGCGCTATTCGATTCTAAGTGATTGTTATCACATAACATATAAACCGCCCAAACCTTATGCAAACCGGTATAAAATCGTGACATTTGAAGAGTTACATAAGTTATCCACAGGTTTGTCCACAACCTTTTCCACAGCCCTGTGGATTCCCTTTCCAAGTCCCCGGATCAATGGAAATATCCGATGGACCTCTCGTTCAGTCGGCAATTTTGATCCGCCAGCCGAAGGGGTCATCCTTTTGCCCGTACTGAATCTGAAGGATATCATTGTACAATCTTTCCGTTAGCTTGCCTGTTTTTCCGTCATTGATGGGGTATTCCTTTCCCCGGTAACAGAGTTGACCGACCGGCGAAACGATGGCAGCCGTTCCCGAGGCGAAGGCCTCCCGGAGGGTCCCGCCGGCGATTGCATCCATGATCTCGTCCATGGAAAGACGTCTTTCCGCGACCTTACCCCCCCAGCTTTTGGCCAGCTGGATCACCGAATCGCGGGTGACGCCGGGGAGGATCGTCCCCGCCAGGGGGGCGGTGATCAGTTCATCGCCGATGACGAAGAACATGTTGCTCGTCCCCACCTCTTCCACGTATTTCCTCTCGATGGCGTCTAGCCACAGGACCTGGGTATAACCCAATTTCTTTGCGATTTCGCCGGCGTAGAGGCTTGCCGCGTAGTTGCCGCCAGCCTTGACGTAACCGGTTCCCCCGGGGACGGCCCGGGAGTATTCCTCCGTGACGAAGATCTTGGTTGGACTGAATCCTTCCGGATAGTAGGCCCCCACCGGTCCCACGATAATGAAAAAGAGGTACTCGTGCGCCGGGTGAACACCAAGCGCCGGTTCGGAAGCGATCATCGTCGGCCGGATATAGAGAGAGGTGCCGCTGCCGTGGGGGATCCACTCCTTGTCGATCAGAATCAGTTTCTTCAGCGCTTCCATAAAGAGCGCTTCGTCGAGCTGCGGCATACAGAGACGTTCCGCCGAGACATTCATCCGCCGGATATTTTCCAGCGGCCGGAAGAGGAAGATGGCC
>PNOO01000383.1 GCA_013824905.1 Syntrophus sp. (in: bacteria)
ACGGTGGGCTACCCGGAAGACCTGAGAAATTACGACAAGATCATCTACACACCGGTGATGAAGACCCATTACCTCGGGGGGATCACCATGAGCCTGAAGCTTTCCGTGGGGATGCTGTACCGACCGGACCGCCCTGCACAGCTCCATACCTTCAACCATCTCTTCGTCGCCCAGGCGGCAGCAGAGATCAACCTTCCGATCCGGCCGGACCTGATCATCATGGACGGGAGAAGGTCTTTCGTCAGCGGCGGGCCATCCCACGGCGAGCAGGTGAAACCGGGGATGATTGTCGTTTCAGGAGATCAGGTGGCCTGTGATGTCATGGGGATCAACATCCTTCAGGAGTGGTATCCGAATCTGGCCCAGAACAAGATCACCACTTACCCCTGGTACCAGAAGCAGATTCGCCAGGCGGTGAAAGTCGGCGTGGGATATGCGAAGAAGGAAGAAGACCTCAAGATCGTCCTGGCGTGAAAGCAAGTTCATGGGGGCGATCCGGCATGCGCTTCGCTTGATCGCCCCCATGTTTATTTGGCTGACCCGAAACTGAAGATAGTAGGCCCTCTGACCTTTATATCCGAGAGAAGACGGAGATTCCCTGATGAAGAAAACAGCTGTTATTTTTGCCCTCCTGACATTCGCCATTTTTCTGACCGCTCCAGGGGAATCCCCCTCGCAGAGTTCGATCTTCGCCGACTTTAAAGTGGATGCCCTGTACCGGGCAGCGAAAGTGTCCTGGAAAACAGCCGGCGACCCGAAAGGCGAAATGTCCATACAGATCATGCGGGCGGATACTTTCGAAGACGGCCCCTATCAGGAAGTCGGGGTGGTCAAGATCGCTCCGGGGAAGAGCAGCTACGAATATGTCGACAAGGGCATGGGGGCCGAAGCCAAATATTACTATAAGCTCATCATTAAAGAGACGAACGAATCCATCGGCCCCAAACCCACGAGGCCGTTCTTCTCTCCCCCGGCAACATAGAAACAGGGAAATGCGGATCGGGGAATCAGGAATTCACAATCATCCCTTTTGCTGGAGCAGCCGGCCGGTCGCCCTGTACCTTTCGAAGGCCGGGGAATCGGGAGAATACGGTCAATGCCCCAAGAAGTAAACCGGCGCACATTCCTGAAAGGCGTCACCCTCGGGGCTTTTGGCCTTGGAAGTGTGGCGGCCGTCGGAAACCTGCTGGAAATCCTTACCTTCCCCAACGGTCAGAAGGTGGCTCTGGCCAAGGGGGTCATTCTGGCGGACAAATCCATCTGTTCGGGGTGCCGGGTCTGCGAGATCGTCTGCGCCAATTTCAACAGCAGCGGCCGCAACACTCCTTCCCTTTCGCGAATCATTATGGAAAAGGAAATCATCGGAGGGGATTACCAGCCCAAGGTATGCCACCAGTGCGCGGACCCGCCCTGCCTTAAAGCCTGTCCGGTTACGGCTTTGCAAGTAGATAAGCAGCAGGGGACCTATGCTAGGATTATTGACGAGCGGGCGTGCATCGGGTGCCAGAGATGCGTCGAGGCCTGCAAGCAGCATTTCCGCCCCGCACGCCCGAGGTATGACGCGGAGAGGCGCCATTCGGTCAAGTGCCATCTTTGCTTCGGAGACCCCCAGTGCGTGAAGTACTGCCCCCTGGGGGTGCTCCGGGTGGAAAAGTCGGATAAGGGATTGATGGTTGGATACCCCATCATCCAGGAAGACTAAAAAAA
>PNOO01000384.1 GCA_013824905.1 Syntrophus sp. (in: bacteria)
GACCGTCGCCGGGATCATCGACGCCGAGGTGCGGGGGGATGTCGTCAAGCTCCGTCTGACCGATCCTCGCGACCTGGTCATGAACGACCAGATCCAAATCAAAAATCAGGCGCTTTTCGTCCACAGCCTCAATACCGGCGTGCCCCATGTTGTCCATTTCGTCCGCGATCCGGACGGCTTCGATGTGTTCAACACCGGCCGGGCGATCCGCTACCATGAGCACTACCAGCCCGCAGGGACGAATGCCAATTTCGTCACGGTGCTCGACTCTCACACGCTCCGTGTCCGGACCTATGAGCGTGGCGTGGAGGACGAGACTTTGGCTTGCGGGACCGGCTCCGTCGCCTCGGCCCTGATCGCCGCCCGGAAAGGGCTGGTGGAATCCCCGGTGGACGTCCGCGTGCAGGGCGGCGAGCTGCTCCGGATTTATTTTGAAATGACGTCGGACGGCTTCGCAAAAGTTTACCTTGAAGGAAAGGCCAAAGTGGTTTATCAAGGCAAGCTCTGGGACGAAGCCTGGAAGAAAGGAAAATAACCGTGCAGATCGCTGAACGCTTAACGAAGATACCGCCTTATCTCTTCATGGAATTGAGAAAAAAGATCGCCAAGGCCAGGGCCGACGGCGTTGACGTCATCAGCCTCGCGATAGGCGATCCGGTGGAGCCGACGCCCGATTCGATCATCGAGGAGCTCTCCCGAACGGCCCGTGATCCCGAGAACCACCGCTATCCGACGGACGAGGAGAAGGGGATGTTCGCCTTCCGCGAGGAGGTCGCCCGCTGGTACAAGATCCGCTACGGCGTGACACTTGATCCGGCGACGGAGATCCTCGGCCTCATCGGTTCCAAGGAGGGCTGCCACCACTTCGTCATGGCGCGGATCAACCCCGGCGACATCGTCCTGATGACCGATCCCGGCTATCCCGCCTACCGGGCAAGCATCCTGATGGGGGGCGGGATACCCTACAACGTCCCGATCCGTCCGGAGAATGACTACCTTCCCGTTTTCGAAGAGATTCCCGCGGATATTCTGAAGAAGGCGAGCGGGATGTTCCTCAACTACCCGAACAACCCGACCGGCGCCTGCGCGACCCGGGAGTTCTTCGACCGTCTCGTCGCCTTCGCGAAGGCGAACGCAATCGCCGTCTGCTACGACAACCCCTACAGCGAGGTCGTCTTTGCAGGGCAGGAGCGGCTCAGCTTCCTGTCGGCCGAAGGGGCGAAGGATGTGGGGGTCGAGCTCAATTCCCTCTCCAAGCCTTACAACATGACGGGCTGGCGGATCGGCATGGCTCTGGGAAATCCGGAACTCATCGCCGCGATCAGCAAGGTGAAGGAGAACACCGATTCCGGGATCTTCAACGCCATCCAGTACGCGGGGATCCAAGCGCTCCGCCACGAGACGGGGAATATCGACCATATGCTCGCCATCTATGCCCGGAGGCGGGAGAGGGTCCTTATGACCCTGGCGAGGATCGGAATCGCATTCAATCCGCCGAAAGGGACCTTTTATCTCTGGGTCCCGACGCCGAAGGGGATGAGCTCCATCGACTTCACGAACCGGCTCTTCGAAAAGGCCGCCGTGGTCGTGGCGTCCGGAACCGCTTACGGCCAGTACGGCGAGGGGTTCATCCGGATTTCGCTCACCGTCCCCGACGTCCGCCTGGAGGAGGCGATGGTCAGGATCGAGAAGGC
>PNOO01000385.1 GCA_013824905.1 Syntrophus sp. (in: bacteria)
CAGGGCAAGAACTCGGCCGCGACGCTGTTCGCGTCCACGCCGGCCGGGCCTTTCGGCATGGACCATATAGATTTCCTGGGGTGGATGTACGAAGGCGGCGGGATGGAAATGTACTGGGATTTCTACCAGAAAACGCTTGGAATGAATGTGGTCGCCTTCCCGAGCATGCCTTCCAGCCCACAGGCCTTCGGCTGGTTCAAGCGGCCGATCAAGGACCTGAAGGACTTCAAGGGCCTGAAATGCCGTGAAACGGGCATTGTCGCCGAGGTCTTCAAGCGCATGGGCATGAACACGGTCAATATGCCCGGCGGCGAGATCGCGGCCGCGGCGCAGCGCGGCGTGATCGACTGCGCCGAATGGGTAACCCCCATCGAGGACATGAAGCTGGGGCTGCATCAGATATACAAGTACTACTACATGCCGGGCATGCACGAGCCGACCGTGGTCGCCGAGCTGATCATCAACGCCGACGTATGGAAGAGCCTGCCGGCGCAGCAGCAGGAGGCGATCCGCTCCGCCGTGACCGAAAACTACGTGCGCTGGTGGGCAAAGTGGCAGAAGCAGAATGCCGATGCGCTGGAGGAGATGCGCACCAAATTCGGCACGCAGGTCTTGCGCACACCCCCCGAGATCCTGACCGCGTTTCTGAAGGCGTGGGACGAAATCGCCGCGGAAGAGTCGGCCAAGAACCCCGTGTTCAAGAAGGTCTACGATTCGCAGCGCGCATACGCGTCGATAGTGGTTCCGGCCAAGCGCTTCATGGCCCCGCCCTATTCTTTCGCGGCCAATCACTATTGGCCGCAGGAAAAGGCAAAACCGGCAAAGACGCCTAAAGCGGCTGCGCCGGCAAAGAAGTAGCGCTTCCGCACAATACTTCCAACACCGGACCGGGCAGCAATGCCCGGTCTTTTTTGTCCCGAGCCGAACCGGGCGCCGGCAAAACGACGCTCCTTCGGCAACTGGGAAACACCCCGGCCGTGCGGCCAACCATTGATGCTCGATTTGCCCAGTCCGGCCGGACGTCCGGTATAGATCACCCAGGACCTCGACGGATTCTGGGAGCACTCTTATCCTGCCGTGAAGAAGGAACTCATGGGCCGTTACCCGCGCCATTACTGGCCCGACGGCCGGCTGCCTATTCCGGAGGACTTAAGCGAGGTTCATTTCGAAATACCGAAAAGAGAGAGCTTTGAGGAATTCTTGCGAGTGAAAGGGGACCGCATTGACTGCTCTCAATAAAAAAAGGAACCGGATCATGAATACCACCACCCACGACATCAGGGTTATGACCTCAGGCGCCTTTACCGCGGCGCATCTTGAACTCATTCCCCGGTTGGAACTTCTTACCGGGAGAAAGATTGTCACGGCCTCAACTTCCATAGGAACGGGAGAGAACTCCATCCCGAATCGGTTAAGGCGCGGCGAGGTCGTGGACGTTGTCATCGTAGCGGATGCGGTCCTAATGGAATTCATCCGGGACGGTCTGGTCCTGGCTGAAGCCTGTACACCTCTCGCGCGGTCGGCAATCGGAATGGCCGTCCGCGCGGGGGCGCCGAACCCGGACATCGGCACGGCCGAGGCGCTGAAACGTACGCTTCTCCAGGCGAAATCCATCGCCTACTCCGCCAGCGTGAGCGGTCGATATGTCACCACCGAGCTGTATCAGCGCCTGGGAATCGCCGACCAGGTGAT
>PNOO01000386.1 GCA_013824905.1 Syntrophus sp. (in: bacteria)
GTCGCCCTCTTTGACGTTGAAGGCGCCCCTGACGACATAGGTCTCTGCGAGCTTGAGGCCGGAGGTGATCTCCACCCCCCCCTCCGTCGCGAGACCCGTCCGGACCTCCCGGGACTTCGCTCGGTCTGACTCAACGATGAAGAGCTTGGCCTTCCTTCCCGCCACGTCCCAACCCGAGAGGGCCTCGCGGGGAACGAGGATGACCCCGTCGCGCTTCCCCGTCACAATCCGTCCCTGAACGAACAGCCCCCCCTTGAGTTCGCCCGCCGCATTGTTCACCTCCGCGATGACCCGGACCGAACGGTCCGCTTCGTTGACCGCCGGGTTGATGAACATGACCGTCCCCTTAAAGGTCCTGCCGGGAAGGGCGTCCGTCGTGAATTCCAGAGGCTGTCCCCGGCGCAGACCGCCCATCGAGACCGATGGCACGGAAACGGTCAGGTTCAGGACACGGTTGTCTACAATATGGAAGAGGGGTTGGTTTGCGCCGGCCTCGCCGACCAGATCGCCCACGTTCGCCCGGCGTTCGGAGACGATCCCCTCGATCGGGGCTGCGATCCGTCCCTTGGCAAGACGGGTCCGCACTTGATTGAGGTCCTCTTCCGCGGCGCGGACCTGGGCGTGCGCTGCTTCGATCCGCGATGCAGCGGCCTCCGCCTCCGTCAGGGCGTCGTCGAGCGCCTGCTGCGTCGCAAGGCCGTTTTCCTTGAGTTTTTTCATCCTCTCGAGTTCACGCCGGGTGCGGTTGTCCGCTACCCTGGCCTGGAGTTCTGAGGACTTCGCCGACTCCAGAGCGGCCTCGGTCCGCTTGACAAAAGCCTCCTGCTCGCGGATGTCGATCCTGGCCAGCGGCTCCCCCTTCTTCACCCGAACCCACTCCGTGACATAAACTTCACTGACGAGGCCGGCCACTTCGGATTTGACATCCACCTCGAACTTGGGGGCGAGGGTCCCCGTCACATCGATCCCCTCCGTCAAGGCGCCGGTCGCAGCAACGGCCGCTTCCACGGCAACGGGCGGACGGGCGGCCTCCGGGGCCGCCTGTTTTGCGGCTTCCCCGCCGCCCGAACAGGACGCGATCAGAACAACCATCGCCCAAACGAATGCAAAAAACAGAATCCGTTTCATATCTTTTTTTCCTTTCCCTTATCGTTAATCTGCGGCCATGCCGTCGAAAACCAGATTGAGGAGCCTCTTGAGCGTGTCACGGTCGATCCGGGAGGCCTGGCAGCAGATCTGGTCCTCTACTGCAACTTCCATGGTCCCGAGGACGATCCAGGCCATATCGCCGGCATTGCCGGGCTTGAATTCTCCCCTTTCGATCCCCTCCTCCAGAAACCGGGCGATCAGATCATGATACCGTTGATGGTAGACGTCGAAGTCGAAATAGGGGGACTCCCCGGGCGGGCCATAGTAGACGGCGTGCATCAGGCGGATAAAATCCCGGTCCTGCTGGACAAAATGGAAGCCTTTCATAAGCATCTCTGCCAGTCGCTTCCGGACGCTCCCCTTCCCCTTCCGGTAGACATCGACCACCGCTTCGAGACGGCCGAAGTGCATCCGCATCAACTCCAGAAAAAGACCCTCCTTGCTCCCGAAATAGTAGTAGAGGACCGGTTTTGTCACGCCGGCCGCCTCCACAAGCTCCCGGACCGTCGTCGTGGAATAGCCCCGCTGC
>PNOO01000387.1 GCA_013824905.1 Syntrophus sp. (in: bacteria)
TTAGTGTCCATCCGGAAACTATAACCGGTTGAAAAATATCATAAAAGAGCGAATTATTTGTTGAAAATTTCGGTGCAATCAGCTATGGTCCTTTCACAAGAGATTGATATCATTGAATACATGTTGAATGAAGGACCTCAAATGCGCCGAAAACTGAACCGCCAAACGAACCTTTTTACCACCGTTTCCAACAACCCCATTGCCCGAGAGCTGGAAGAGATCTCCAAGATCATCGATGCCAATCCCGGCGTCCTGGACCTTGTCTATCAGGACTTGGTCAGGGCCAAGCGTGATGATACCGGTCGTGAGGGTTTGACCGCCGAACAAGTGCTGCGCTGCTGCATCCTGAAGCAATACCGCCAACTCAGTTACGAGGAGTTGGCCTTCCATCTGGATGACTCATCGGCCTTCCGCGGCTTCTCACGCCTGGAGATGGGTCAGTATCCCTGCAAGTCAATCCTTCAGGAGAACATCAAGTCCCTGTCGGAAGAGACGTGGGAGGCGATCCACAACCAGATCATTGACTATGCCCAAAGCGAAGAGATCGAAACGGGGAAGAAGATTCGGATCGACTCGACCGCCATCGAGACAGACATTCATCATCCGACAGACTCGACGCTGCTGTGCGATGGCATCCGGGTGATCAGTCGTTGGCTGTCTGCCGGCAAGCAGCTCTCTCCCCAACCCGTTTATCCTTTTTCTGATCACGCCCGGGCAGCCAAGAAGCGACTGATGGTGATTCTCAACACCCGCAAAGACAAAGCCCGACTTGCGGCATATCGTGAGCTTCTGTGGTATGCGGGCCGTGTGATTGCTTATGCCGAAGCGGCGATCCCGGCGCTCTGGTCCTTTGAAGGGTCGGATTCTCTTGCTGCCCGTGCCCTGGCGAGCAAGCTCGAGCGGGCTGTCGGCATTCTCAGGAAGGTCGTCGACCAGACAGTCCGTCGCGTCATCAGGGGTGAGAAGGTTCCCGCATCGGAGAAGGTCGTTTCCTTTTTCGAGGATCATACCGATATCATCGTCAAGGGGCGTCGGGATGTTCAATACGGCCATAAGGTCTTCCTGACCGGAGGCGCCTCCAATTTGATTCTGGACTGCCTGATCGAGCGGGGCAACCCGGCCGACAGCGATCTTTACCGGGAGCTGATCGAACGGCATAAAGAGCAATTCGGTAGGGCGCCGCGCCAGGTGAGCGCCGATGGAGGTTTTGCCTCTCGGAATAACCTTGCATTCGCCAAAGGAAGCGAGGTCAAGGATGCCGTCTTTGCCAAGAAGCGAGGATTGACCGTGGTGGAGATGGCCAAGAGCGCCTGGGTTTACAAGATGCTGCGGAACTTCCGCGCCGGCATCGAGGCGGGGATCTCTACCCTGAAACGGGCCTTCGGCCTGGATCGCTGCACCTGGTCGGGATGGCGCGGGTTCAAACAGTATGTGTGGAGTAGCATTGTGTCCTACAATTTACTGGTGCTGGCCAGAACCCGGTTGGCAAAAGCCTGAAATAATCACCCGACCGGCGGTAACGATCCTCTTCAGGCAGCAGTCTGTCTTGATTTGAGAAAGAACAGCCCAATGAACTGAGTTTGGCCACAGTGGGCCGAGATTGACAGCCGGTTTGACTAAAACCGACATCAACCTTCTTTAAAAACCGGACTTTCCGGATGGACAC
>PNOO01000388.1 GCA_013824905.1 Syntrophus sp. (in: bacteria)
CAGTCCCAACCTGCGCCAACAATGCCATCAACCCAACCGAAGTCTCGTTGTTGCGGGTCCCCATGCTCGAATACTCGCTAATCACTACGCAAACTACCTGAGGAGTGGAGCATCAAGGGTCGGAACGGCAGAGAGAACGCCCCAACCTCATATTTATGCATGCCATGCTTATATCAGATCACCGCTGGAAGCGTCAAATTACTGGGTTTTCGTGTTTTCGTCTACGGTCGAACGTCTGAGGGTGCGGGGGCACCACGATTGGGTGTGCCCTGGCTCATCCTTCCGAGTTTTTTCGGGAATGCGATGGATGGAGGGCGCAGGAAACTTCATAATCGGGGTCTATTCGCAAACTCGCATTGGTGGCTGTACGAGAAGGGAGCCTCCTTGATATGCTTGGGGTGTGTGTCACAGACCAAGCGATGAGGAGGCTCCCTATGGCTACAAGATATGCACGAACACTGATCAACGCAATCCGTCGCCTCGTTCGGTTTCAGATCGGGGGCCGGAATCAACGGGCACTGTTGATCGTGATGTTGAGCCCGTTCATGCCTGTGCGTAGCCTGAACGAGGCGGCTCAGTTCAGCGGAGTGTCGAAAAATCTCGTCGGGGAAGTTCTTGGGGTGCGGCATCCATCGACGGCACTGATGCATCTTCGTCGGAACGGAGAGCGCCGCTTGATCGCCCATTTGCGCCGACTGGCGCACGCCGACCCGTCGGTGCGCAGCCGACAGGCAGTGACGTTGTGTATCGATGATTGCACCCGCCGAGTTCGCGGTGACATGGGCGGATTGGCCCATCCCTGTTATTCTGGAGCCGACAAAAAGACGGTTTTCGGCCTGAACATCGAGGAATTGGTGGCGGTGATCGGTGATGGCCTGGAAGTCATCGTGCTCGATGTTCGCGTGATGCTGCCACGTCACGATGGCCCTGGCCAGCAGCGAGAGACTCTTGGGGAGTGGGCGATCGCGGCATTGGCACGAATCAACACGGCAGTTCAGCGTGCGGGTCTCGATTTGCGGGAGTCCTACCTCTCGGTCGACAGTGCCTATGCCAATGGCGACATGGGAAAAGCAGCGGAGGCTCTCGGCCTGCATCTCGTCTCCGAGATCCGTGCCACCTGGATAGTGACCGGACCGCTTGGCCTGTCGCTCCCAAGCAACGTCTACCTCTGGCTGTATGATCGCGTCCACGCGGCCGATTTCAAACCCCTGCGCGGCGATCCAGGCACGACCTACTTCCGCCACCACGTCGATTCCCGCGTCTTCGGCCAAATCGTGGTCGTGACCTTTCACTTTCCCGACGAGATCAAGCACCTCTTCACCCCGTACACCGACATGATGTCGATCACGATGCGCCGTGCCGCCAAACGCCGTTGGCAGATCGAACGCACGTTCTGGGATCTGAAGCAGTTGCTGGGCTTGAAGATGATACACCAGCAGATCCGAAGTCGGGTACTCATACGCATCTACCTCGCCTTCATGCACTGGCAGGCGATCAAAGACTGCGCTACCGAGTTCGGCATTACCGTCGATGCCTACGCCAAAGTACTGCGCCACGATCCCCAGGCCGTTCTCGCCGAAATTCGCTTGTCAAGCGAGTTTGTACCTGACCTCAACCCGTCCGCGGCATCAGTAGAGGAAATTGCGGCGTCGAGGGAAACATGAG
>PNOO01000389.1 GCA_013824905.1 Syntrophus sp. (in: bacteria)
TTGAGGAGAAGATCAAAAGACGGGTCAAGAAGCAGATGGAAAAGACCCAGAAGGACTATTACTTAAACGAGCAGATGCGGGCCATCCAGAAAGAAATGGGGGAGAAGGATGAATTCCGCAATGAAATAGTTGATCTGGAGAAAAGGCTAAAACAGAAGAAGCTCTCTGAGGAGGCCCATAAGAAGGTCAAACAGGAAATCAAAAAGATGCAAATGATGGCCCCAATGTCTGCGGAGGCCACGGTAGTCCGAAATTACATCGACTGGCTGTTGGATATGCCGTGGGCGGAGAAAACGGAGAATAAGTACACGCTCAAGGAATCCGAGACCATTCTTGAAGAGGATCATTACGGTCTGAAACCTGTTAAAGAACGGATCATCGAATACTTGGCAGTTCAGACCTTGATAAAGAAAAACAAGGGTCCCATTCTTTGTTTGGTAGGACCTCCCGGCGTTGGGAAGACGTCGATTGCCAAGTCAGTCGCCCGTGCCACCAATCGTAAATTCGTCCGGTTTTCTTTGGGAGGCGTCAGGGACGAGGCCGAAATCAGGGGCCATCGTCGAACGTATATCGGCGCCATGCCGGGGAAGATCGTTCAACTTCTTAAGAAGGCCGGCACGAATAACCCTGTCTTCTGTTTGGATGAGGTGGATAAGCTGAGTTCCGATTTCCGCGGGGATCCGTCCTCGGCGCTGCTGGAGGTTCTCGATCCCGAACAGAACAATGCCTTCAACGATAATTATCTGGAAGTCGATTATGACCTTTCCGATATTATGTTCATTACGACGGCCAATGTGCTGCAGACGATCCCGGCGCCATTGCAGGATCGGATGGAGGTCATACGCCTGGCCGGTTACACGGAACCAGAAAAGCTGAATATTGCCAAGCGGTTCCTTGTAATGAAAGAGAAGGAAGCCAATGGGCTTAAGAAAGATGATGTGTTGTTTACAGACGGTTCTTTGCTGACCATCATCCGTCAATACACACGTGAGGCGGGGGTCAGGAATCTGGAGAGGGAAATCGCCTCGATCTGTCGGAAGGTCGCCAAGAAAATTGTGGAGGATGGAGGGAAAAGGCGAATCAGGATTTCCTCGAAGTCGGTGCAAAGTTATTTGAGTGTGCCAAAATTCCGACATGGAGAAACAGAGGGTAGGGATGAGGTCGGGCTGGCAATCGGTCTGGCCTGGACGGAAGTCGGAGGTGAACTCCTCGCCATCGAAGTTTCCATCATGCAGGGGACGGGAAAACTGACACTGACAGGGAAACTCGGGGACGTCATGCAGGAGTCGGCACAGGCTGCCCTTACGTATGTTCGCGCCCGGGCGTCACAGTTTGGACTGCCGGAGGACTTCTACAAGGAGACGGATATTCATGTTCATGTGCCGGAAGGAGCCATTCCGAAGGATGGGCCATCCGCCGGTATTACCATGGCCACATCGATAGCCTCAGCTTTCATGCGACGAAAGGTAAGAGGGGATCTTGCCATGACGGGAGAAATCACTCTTCGGGGTCGCGTGTTGCCCATTGGCGGGCTTAAAGAAAAACTCCTCGCCGCGCATCGGGCGGATATCCGGAAGGTGATCATTCCCAAGGACAATGAAAAGGACCTCGCGGATGTCCCTGCCAATGTCCTGAAGAATCTGGAAATCATCCTTGTCGATCA
>PNOO01000390.1 GCA_013824905.1 Syntrophus sp. (in: bacteria)
CGTCCACGATGGGAATCCGAATAATCAGATCAGCGCCTTCAAGCCAGTCCAGAGGGGAGGACAATCGTTCGTAACCGCGAATCCCCGGCACGGCGTCGCGGAGTTTGAATTTCGCCGTCGATCCGCTGCCGGCCCGTGCCAACTGTTCCGGGATATTGCGCCAGAGTCTTTCGATATGCAGGGCGTTGGCCTTCCCGCTGTGCTTGGCTATGTCGGATACATAGGCATCGATAAGATCCCTTTGGGTCTTCCGCACATGTTGCACAGCCTCGTACAAATTCTCCTGTCTTTCCCGATAACGGTTTACCACTTCAGGCAGACCGCCCACGACAAGGTAGCGCTTCCACAGTTCCCACATTTGTTCATGGGCCGTATCCGGGATGGGCTGGGACAAATCATGTTCCCGGATCAACTCGGCAAGGCGCTCCTTCCCAATGCCGGTCAGAAATTCATAAAAGGACATGGGATACAGATCGAGAAATTGCACTTTCCCGACAGGGAACGACTCCATATTGAGACCCACTCCCAGAAGGGATCCGGCGGCGCAAAGAGCCAGTTCAGGCATCTCTTCGGAGAAATATTTCAGGCTGGTCAACGCCCTGGGGCAACGCTGGATCTCATCAAAGATGACCAGATCCGCACGGCGATTAATGGCTTGATTGAGGTGAAATTGCAGTTCCTCGATGATCCGGTCCGGTTTCAGGTCACGCTCAAAGATCCGGCCGGGACGTTCATCCTCCTCAAAATTTACATAATGGCAGCGGGGAAAGTCCGTATTACCGAACTCTTTAAGGGTATAGGTCTTTCCGACCTGGCGGGCGCCTCGGAGGATCAAGGGCTTACGATCAGGAGATGATTTCCATGCCTCTAGAGAGGTCGTTGCATTTCTTTTCATGGTGAAGAAAATACACCATTTGTTTACTTTCTGCAAGGACTATTTAACGCGATTGTTAATATTATGCAGGCACTTTTGGAGATAATCAAGAAAAACGGTGGGCTTACGGCCTCAGGGCCACCCGGATACAGTCCGGATCGCCGCTCATGAACAGCTTCATTCCCTTCTCCGCTTCTTCCAGGGGGAAGACGTGGGTCGCGATCTTCTCGACAGGGTATCTGCGGGAGTTGATGAGCGTCACCGCGTCCGCGACCTCGGCCACCTGGCCCAGGGCGCCCCGCAGGGTCAACTCCTTCAGGACCACCTTCTCCATCAGCAGCGGGACTTGCTGCCCGGCGTGAGGAAGCCCCGGCAGAGAGATCCTGCCGAGGGGTCTGGCCAGGTCCAAAGCCAGGTTCATGCCGGCCGCCGTGCCGGTGCACTCGATGACGACGGAGGCCATCTTGCCGGAGGTGATATCCCGGACCGCCTCCAGCACATCGATCTCGTCGGCGACCAGCGTGTGGTGGGCGCCGAACTCGGCCGCAAGGGCCAGCCGTTTGCGATCCTTGGCGAGTCCGACCATCACTATCGGCCGGGCGCCGGATTCCACCGCACTGATGACGCTCGCGAGCCCCTGGGCGCCGGGGCCGAGGATGACGACGCTCTCCAGGAACTGCGCCTGCCCTTTGGTCCTGACCCACCGGATGCCGTTTCCAATGACGCTGGCCAGGTGAGCCGCTTCCGGCGGCACATCCGGCCGGATCTTGTGGACC
>PNOO01000391.1 GCA_013824905.1 Syntrophus sp. (in: bacteria)
TGCGCCTGTTTTTCAATGCCATGATTTCAAACGCCGCCGCTACATTTTTTCCGGAGTGGACACTCCCAATAGGGTCAGGGCATTTTTTAGCACGGTCCGGATGGACTTGACCAAAAACAACCTCGCCCCTGTGAGGGAGCCGTCATCGGAAATGACTTTATTTTTATTGTAATAGCTGTGAAAAATCGCCGCAATGTCGTTCAGGTAAAAGGTCAGACGGTGCGGTTCCAGCGTCCGCGCCGCCCCCTCCAGCACTTCGGGAAAACGGGTGATCGCCTTGATGAGTTCAATCTCCTCCGGCAGTTTCAGGAGACCAAGCTCCGTCTCGCCATAAAGAGGCGGCGCCAACCCCCGTTCGGCCGCCATTCGGATGATGCTGCAGATCCGGGCGTAGGCGTACTGGACATAGTAGACGGGATTTTCATTCGACTGCCGTTTGGCCAGTTCCAGATCGAAATCGAGGTGGCTGTCGGAACGCCGCATGAGAAAATTATAGCGGGCCGCGTCCTTCCCCACCTCATCGACCACCTCGCGGAGGGTGTCAAACTCACCGGATCGCGTCGACATCGCCACGGGTTTTCCGTCACGCAGGAGGTTGACCAATTGAACGAGGATCACTTTCAGGGCCTCCTTCTCATATCCCAGGGCCTGCACGGCAGCCGACATCCGGGGGATATATCCGTGGTGGTCGGCGCCCCAGATATCGATGACGGTCTCGAATCCCCGGACAAACTTGTTTAGGTGATAGGCAATGTCGGCGGCAAAGTAGGTCGGATTCCCATTCTGCCTGACGACCACCCGATCCTTCTCATCGCCGAAGGCAGTCGTTCGAAACCACAGGGCATCCCCCTCACTATAGATAAAGTCCTTTTCCTGAAGCGTCCGGAGGAGAGACCCCACGCCGTCTTCCCGATAGAGCTCCCGTTCACTGAAATAGAGGTCGAAAACGACGCCGAAGGCCAGGAGATCCTTCTTGATCCCTTCGAGGATCGCTCCCCCGGCATAGGCCGTCAAAAGGGGAATCGCCTCTTGATCATCCCTATCGAGATAGCGCTCTCCATCCCTTTTCAGCAGCTCCGCCGCCAAGTCCCTGATGTAATCCCCTTTGTAACATCCCTCCGGAAAGTCCTCCGTCCGGCCCAGGAGTTCCCGGTAACGCAGGAGAACGGATTTCCCGAGATTGTTCATCTGGTTTCCGGCGTCATTGATATAATATTCCCTGAAGACGTCATAGCCGACGGCCGCAAGGATGTTCGCCATGACATCGCCCACAACGGCGCCCCGTGCGTGACCGATGTGAAGAGGTCCCGTGGGGTTGGCGCTGACGAACTCCACCTGGATACGCCGGCCATTTCCGAATCCCGCTGACCCGTAACGGTCGCCCTCGCTGTCTACTGTTTTCAGGAGCGAGGACCAGCAGCCTTCCCGGATGAAAAAATTCAGGAACCCCGGACCGGCAATCTCCACCTTTTCCAGAACCTGCCCGGAATCATCGATCCCTTCCGAAAGGATTTTTGCAATTTCACGAGGATTTTTTCTATTCTGGGAGGCAATGATCATCGCCACATTGGAGGCATAATCCCCGTGACTGGGATCCTTTGTCCATTCCACTTCGATACGGGGAAGCTCCGCGGCGGACAGT
>PNOO01000392.1 GCA_013824905.1 Syntrophus sp. (in: bacteria)
GCCGGAAGCGCCCGGACAATGTCGGCAAGAAAAGTGGACCCGGCCATCGCGTAAAGGTAACCCATCCCAAAAAGCATGATGCCCGTGGATACGGCGCCGAAGAAGAGATACTTCACCGCTGCCTCCAGCTGTAACTTGCTCTGCGACTGACGCAGGGGGACAATAGCATAGAGGCTGAAGGAAGAAATTTCCAGACTGATCACGATGGAGATCAGTTCCACGGCGCTGGCCAGCATCATCAGACCGAGAGTGGAAAAAGACAAAAACATGAGGTAGTCAGGCAAATAGCGGCTGTCCACCTCGTTCTCGCTGCCGAACATGAAAACCACATAACAGAAACCGGTGGACAAGAGCACTTTAAAGATCTGGGAAAAAAGATCGATCTGATAGGCGCCGGAAAAGAGTTCTCCCTCACCGGCAACACTGGTAAGAGTAATGACAAGTCCCACCAATGCCATCACCCTGGCCCAGAAAAAGAGGGAGTCTTTCCTGTCCGCAAGGGACAGGAAAAGAAAAACAATGGAAAACAAAAGCATGGTAAATTCAGGCAACAACCACATCATAAGTTAACCCCTTTAGTGGGAAAAAACCTGCAATTGCCAGAGCAGATGACCGAGCGTCATTTCCATCATCCGGACAAGGGGCCGGGGGAAAAGGCCGATCCAGATCACAAAAACGCCCAGTGGTAACAGATAGATCACCTCCCGGAGGTTCATGTCCCGGATCGTTCTTTTATCCTCTCTGCCCCAGACAATCTGTTTCAGCAATCTGAGCATGTAGGCGGCCGCCAGGACGGCCCCTACCACAGCCAGGAATCCCGCCGCCTTGCTCCAGGCAAACGTGCTCACGAGGACGTAGAGCTCACCTACAAAGTTATTGGTACCGGGGAATCCGAAGGAAGAGATGGCAAATAGACCGAAAAATCCGACATAGATGGGCATGATTTTTCCCAGCCCCGCGTTATCGTATATCTCGCGGCTATGGGTCCGCTCGTAGACAATTCCGACGGAGAGAAAGAGCGCTCCGGTGGTGATCCCGTGGTTGATCATCTGCAGCACCGCCCCTTCAAATCCGAACTTGGTAAAGGTGAATATCCCCAGGGTGACAAATCCCATATGCGCCACACTGGAATAGGCGATCAGTTTCTTCATATCGGTCTGGCTCAGACAGACAAATCCCCCGTAGATGATGGCGATGACGGAAAGGGCAACGATATAGGGGGCAAAGGCGAAACTCGCCGCCGGGGTGATGGGAAGGCAGAACCTCATAAAACCGTAAGTGCCCATCTTCAGGAGAATGCTGGCCAGCAGCACGCTGCCCGCCGTGGGCGCCTCCGTATGCGCCGCCGGGAGCCATGTATGGAAAGGAAACATGGGCACTTTGATGGCAAAGGCGATGGCAAAGGCCAGAAAAACCCAGGCCTGGAAATTGAAGGGGTAATTCCTATACATGGCCTCGGGGATGCTGAAAGTTCCGTTGACAAGGTACAGGGCAATGATCGCAACCAGAAGAAAGACACTCCCGAACAGGGTGTAGATAAAGAATTTGATGGATGCATAATCCCGCTGCGGTCCGCCCCATACGGCGATAAGCAGATACATGGGGATCAGCATCGCTTCCCAGAAGACATAGAAC
>PNOO01000393.1 GCA_013824905.1 Syntrophus sp. (in: bacteria)
GGCTCTCCGTCGGCGTCCAGAGCTTTGACGACGGCCTGCTCAAAAAGATGGACCGGTATGACAAGTACGGAAGCGGAGCGGAGATCGCCGGGAGGCTCCGTCAGACCCTCGGTCGCTTCGGAACGCTCAACGCCGACATGATCTTCAATTTTCCGACGCAAACTTCGGCCATGCTCGACCGGGATCTCGATACCCTCCTGGAGATCGGGATCGATCAGGTGACCTGGTACCCGCTGATGGTCTCCGACTCGACCCGGCAGAAGGTGATGGAGATCCTCGGGCGCGTCGACGACCGGCAGGAGGAGCGGTTTTACCATCAGATCGTCGGGCGCCTCGTCCCCGCCTACCGGTTTTCATCTGCCTGGTGCTTCTCACGGAAGCAAGCCATGATCGACGAATACATCGTCGATTACGACGAGTATGCGGGTCTCGGCAGCGGCTCCATCGGCTACCTCAGCGGGACCTGCTATGCCAACACCTTCGATATCCAAGGCTACATCGCCCAGCTCGACCGGGGCGAACTGCCGCTTGCGGCCTCCCGCATCTTTTCCGTCCGGGATCAGCTCCGTTATGATTTTCTGATGAAACTCTTCGGGACCCGTTTGAATACCGTGGCGCTTCGCAAGAAGTACGAGGGGAGGTTTTTGCGTCTCCTCTGGCCGGATCTCCTCGCCTTTTCCCTGGTCGGAGCGCTTTGCTGGCGGGCGCCCGACATCGTCCTGACGAAGCGGGGCCGATACGCCTGGGTGGTCCTGATGCGGGAATTCTTCACGGCGGTCAACAACTTCCGTGACTACTGCCGGGGGCAGATGCCCCGGTGAACAAAAAAGGAAGTTTTTATCTAATGTCATGCCGGTCGTGATCCGGCATCCGGCCGTCCTGGTGGATTTCCGCTAGCTAAGGGGATGACGGGTTTGATATGTATTCTTGCCGGAGCAATAATACACCTTGACTTTACCGAGAATAGGAGTAATCTTAAGTCAACATACTGATTAGCTTAGAAAAACTGAATAGCGGTCCTTCCCATATAGGGAAGTGAAAAAAGATCTCCCTGCCCTGTCTATGATGATGTGACAGGGTTTTTTTATTCCAGATGACAGGAAAACAAGGGCCTTGAGCGGTCATGAGGTTTCCTGAGAAAGAGGATGAAAGCATGAATATACACCTGGTCGAACCTTTGAATCATTTTGTGAAACTGCAGGATAACGTTTGGGAAAGCGGGTCGTGGCAACTGGATGAGGATAAGGCAAAAAAATTGGTTGGGGGCGAAATTTATTTTCATAAAAAACGACAGGAACCCTCTTTCTATGGAGGGACGATCCTCGGATACAGGGTTCATGAAGAGGGAGAAAACCAGGGAAAGGTCGTTTTCAAACTCGAATATAGCCTGTCATGCAGAAATGTCAGCACCGGTAAATCCGGCTGGAACAAGGTGATAAAGATCACGGAGCTTAAACAGTAGCCGCCGTTCGAATCGATGCTCGGGAACAAAGTGTTCACGCACAGATGATGGTCGGCGACAGGGATGATCTCCATACCAAATCATCCCGGCGCCCGTTTGCTGTTCGCCTCTGAAAAACGAATCTCCCGGCCCCCCTTGCAGCAAACCTGGCTGTCACAGCACCTTCTTCT
>PNOO01000394.1 GCA_013824905.1 Syntrophus sp. (in: bacteria)
GTTCGCCGCCCAAGTGGCCGTCCTGAGCGGTTTGCCCGCGGGGACCAAACTGGCCGACCTGCCGCGTGAAGCCATCGCCGGGGCCGTCGCCGGCACCTACCACATCGCCACCTTTTTCGGCCTGGCCGTGGTGATCCTTGCTTTGTCCGCTTTGAAGCTTGGCCGTCGCAACGCCAAGCAAACAGAGTAGCGGATTGAAATTGCAAATTTCAATTTGACAAAGATTCCTCTTTACGGTAAGCAATACCCATGATTGAGCGCACCTTGTCTAAAAAAATATTATCTCTGGCCCAACAGTATCCCATTGTTACCCTGACAGGGCCTCGGCAGTCAGGTAAAACCACGCTCACCAAGATGGTTTTCATGAATCATGATTACATCAGCCTGGAAGAGCCGAATGAACGGGAATTTGCGCTGTCCGATCCCAAAGGATTCTTGAAAAGGTACAGCGGTGGGGTGATTCTTGATGAGATTCAGCGGGCGCCCGCCCTGCTTTCCTATATTCAGGGGATCGTCGACGCTAAAGACACGCCGGGCAGATTTATTCTGACCGGATCGCAACAATTCCATCTGACGGCGAAGATCAGCCAGACCTTGGCCGGTCGGACCGCCATAGTCCATCTCCTGCCGTTCAGTCTGGATGAATTACGCGGCGCCCCATCGCGTGATCCCTGGGAACTTGATATCCTCCCGGGGAAAAAGGAGAAGCCCATTTTCGACATCGAGACGATGCTCTACCGGGGTTTTTATCCCAGGATTCACGATAAGGGGTTAGATCCGCAGGATTGGCTGGCCGGTTATTACCAGACCTATGTGGAACGGGATGTGCGGGATGTGTCCAATATCGGCAATCTGGAAATCTTTCAGCGATTTGTAAGGCTCTGCGCCGGACGCACAGGACAACTGCTAAATCTTTCTTCACTTGCCGCCGATTGCGGTGTCTCCCATACCACGGCTCGGCAGTGGATTTCGATCCTCCAGGCGGGTTTTATCATTCATCTGCTTCCGCCCCACTTTGCCAACTTTTCCAAACGCCTGATCAAGAGCCCGAAACTCTATTTTCTGGATACCGGCCTGTTGTGCTATCTCCTTCGCATCCGGGAACCGGCAGATGTGACCGGTCACGCGATGCGAGGGGCTGTCTTTGAAACGTATGTGGTTGCGGAGCTTTTTAAGGCTTTTGCCCATCGAGGTGAATCGCCTCCGCTCTATTTCTGGCGGGACAGGACGGGGCATGAAGTGGATGTCGTTATCGATACGGGTAAAAAATTGATCCCCATTGAAATCAAATCGGGTGAAACGGTAAACAGGTCGTTTTTTGACGGCCTTCGTTATTTCATCGCTTTAGGCAAACCCGCCGCTGAGACAGGCATCCTGATCCACGGGGGAGATGACCTGTATCAGCGTGAAAACTTCTCGGTGATTCCCTGGTTTCAAGTGACTTCGTAATGCCGGCGTAAGCATCAGCAGGGAGGCATAGAGAATGGATCAAGCCCCGCAACGGATGAGAGAACTCAAGCCGCCCAGACACTCTCGATTTTTCTTTTTACGTCCATCGGGTCGTTAATATCCTTGAATAGAAGATCGCTGAGCCTCGGCGCCCCGCGTCACATGTTCGGCCCCGCCGGATCTC
>PNOO01000395.1 GCA_013824905.1 Syntrophus sp. (in: bacteria)
AAAAAAACACCGATCCAGAAGGCAAACCCGATGACGGCGAATAGCAGATAGCGGAGCCGGCGGTTTCCGGCGCTTGCAGAGGCGTTCGCGTTTTTGAAGGAGAGGAGGCGAGGCCGGAGCAAGGCAAGAAGATCATTCATGGCGTCTCCTTCCCGGTCAACCGGAGGAATACCTCTTCCAGATCTCCACTCTGCAGACGGGCCGTTCCCCGCAGGTCGCCTGTCGTCCCCAGCGCAACCAGGCGTCCCTGATGGATGACGCCGATCCGGTTGCAGAGGTCTTCCGCTATTTCCAGTGTATGGGTGGACATGAAAATAGTGGTCCCCCTTCCGGCCATCTGCCGGAACAGGTCCTTGACCAGCCTGATCCCCGCAGGGTCGAGCCCGACCATCGGTTCATCCACGATGATCAACCGGGGATCGTGCAGCAAGGCCGAGGCGATCACCAGCCGCTGTTTCATCCCATGGGAATACGCCTCGATCAGGTGATCCGCCCAATCATACAGGGAAAATTGGATCAGCAGCCCTTCGGCCTTCTCCCGGAAGCCCCCATCGCCAAAACCGTAGAGATCGGCGATAAACCGCATGAACTCCAGACCTGTGAGCTTCTCGTAGAGGAAGGGCCGATCCGGAATGAATCCGATCATTCTCTTGGCCTCCTCCGCAGCCGTCGCCATGGAAATTCCACCGATCAAGACCGCCCCTTCCGTCGGCCCCAGAACACCCGCCATCATACGGATCGTCGTGGTTTTTCCGGCGCCGTTCGGCCCGATGAAACCGAAAATTTCCCCCTTCTCCACAGAGAGGTTCAGATGGTCTACCGCCAGGATGTTTCCGTACCGTTTGGTCAGGTTACTCAATTGGATCATCTTGTCATCTCCAGAATCTCTATTTTCACTCTGCCGATCAGTCCGAGCAGATCGAGCTGATGTTCGGTGTCTCCTCGAACGAAACGAACATGTGTGACATCCGCAGGCATCTGTCCCAGAACCGCGTCGGCGGTCACCCAGCCGCCCCACTGACTTAAGTATACGACATTCCAGGCGTGATAATAGAAACGGCCCCGCAGATACACCACACCGGCTTCGACTTCGGCTGGTATCCCGGCGGCCCTAGCTAAGGCTGCAAGAAGGACAGCATGCTCATTACAATCCCCTACCCTGTTTTCGAGTGTCTCCAAGGCATTCGGCACCGAAAGAACGGGTCTTTTCTCCAGATTCCCGTGGACCCAGGCCACTATTTTTCTGACTTTGATCTCAGACGTATCACCTGGAGCAACGATCTCTTTCAATTTCTGTCTGATCTTGAGATGATCAGACTGTATGAAGATAGTGGGCTTGAGAAATGCTGAGAGCTCCACAAGGGCGCCGCCTGAAAAGAGGGAAGGGTCAAGAGGGGTTTCACTCCTGATCGTCAACAGACCGCTCCGATAGGCCTGCCTACCGCCGTCGAGCAAGAAGGGACTTTCCGGGAGACCTTCAAAGCGAATCTTCAGAATCTTGAGACTTACCGGCTCCTCAATCGGTCGCGACGAGGGAATGGCGGCGAGCTCCGTCAGATCTGCGCTGACCGCGCCTTCAAGTCCGGCCCGTGCCGTCTGCCGCGTGACCTTCTCCATAACGATCCCCAGGAT
>PNOO01000396.1 GCA_013824905.1 Syntrophus sp. (in: bacteria)
TTTCATTTTTTGGGAAACCCTGTCGGCGTTCTCTTGTGACTTTCGCAGTGCCTCTGTCGCGCGCTTGCTGTCGATGGTCGCAAAGCGGTCCTCCAACGTCGAGCACCCGTCCAGGATGATCCGCATATAGTCCTCGTTGCCCAGGTTTTTCACCAGCGGGGTTTCCTTCAAAATATACCGCAAGGTCTTTGACAGCGACGCCGTCCCCTCCCGGTGCCGGTTGCCCCTTTTCAAATCCCTGAAAAACCGCTCCAGGACGTTGTTTGTGCGTTGGGGTTGGATGAGCTTTGTTCCGTCTGGGGTCTTGACGATTAGCGGGTCGGCAAAGAGCTTGGTCCAGTATTTGTCGATCTGACCGATCATTTTGACATAGGCTCGGTTTCCGGTGAACTGTTTTTCTTCCACCACCCTTTTCCTGAATGCCTTCACCTTCTGTTCAATGGTCTTGAGGTCGGGTTCGTCCCCTTCGTCGTTGAGGCCTTGCCCGCCTTCCGGTCGGGCGATGCTCAGCGCCTGACGGAGAGCGTCAAAGACCTC
The DNA here is from genome assembly GCA_013824905.1 of Syntrophus sp. (in: bacteria). Classification (GTDB taxonomy): domain Bacteria; phylum Desulfobacterota; class Syntrophia; order Syntrophales; family UBA5619; genus JAKAFS01. The sequence continues at coordinate 538 of PNOO01000396.1, forward strand.
CGCCTTTTTTGACAGTTCTTTGGCCGCTCTCTTCAGTTTGCCATCGCCGGTCACCGTCTCCAACAGCCGGAGCAGGCCTCGAAGCGGTCGGCCGGCTCGCCCTTCGATCATCTTCGGCATTCCCTTTAGCAGGCGGCAGGCAATTTCCAGCCGCTGATACAAGACATGATGAGGGCGGTCGAAAGGGAACCCGTATCCTGCCAGTTGGCTGGGATAGTCCAGAATCCAGTGAATCAATGTTCGGCAGAGTTCCATCGGAACCCACTCGGCCAGGGGAGCTCCTGACCCGCCATCATCCAATAGCGAGCCCAGTTTTACAGTGTCCCCCTCGGACTTCTGACCGGCCGCTTTCAGCTTTTGCCGGAGCAGCACACGGACCCGGTGTTTCTTCAGTCCGTTGCGGAGGTCGGTATATTCCTTCTCCAACAGGTCTTTCCCAATGTCGCGCAGGAAGTGAAAATGGCAGATGTAGTCTGCCACCCCCGGAAACACAACAGCCACGGCTGCGAGTATCCCCCGGCCCATGTCGTGGACCAAGCCGAGCGGAACTCCGTAGCGGTCACGGATTCCGGTGAGAAATGGGATCAAGGTGTCGGTATGTTCCGAAGGCATTTTGACGCTCTCCAGGACCACTCCGCTCAGTTCGTCCAAGCCGGCAAAAAGGATCGGACTGCCTCCCTCGCAGGTGCCGTCGATGTGGAGGATGTAGCCTCCTCTCCGCTTCATGGCCGATTTGAGGCGTGACTGGCTGTCCAGATGGGCCAGAGACAGGTAAATGATGAACTTCCGCCCCAGGTAGGCGACTTCCCGCTCGGATATGGTGACGTTCTTTTCCGATAAATCCTGAACGATTTCCTTCACCCCTCGGTTTCGTACGAAAAGCGCCTGTCCGACTGAGACCAGGACATCAAAGCCGAACTTGCACCCGGTCGGGCTCAGACGACGCAGTTCCTCCGAAGTGAGCACTGTCCCGTCGCGAGGGCAAACCATAATGGTTTCCCTGGCCTTGAAGAGCCCGATCGCAAGCGTGACCAGCCCCTTGCACCGCGTCTTCAGCGCATGCAGCATCCCGCCGCAGACCGGGCAGTGATCCGT
>PNOO01000397.1 GCA_013824905.1 Syntrophus sp. (in: bacteria)
GCCGCGAGAAATTCCATATACTCCTTGCTCCCCAAAAATTCGATGGGAAGCCCCATCTTTTCCATCTTCTCGATGTGCTCCGGATCTTCAGTCGCCTTCTTGATGGCCGCTTCGAGAATCGCCACGACCTCCTTGGGTATCCCCTTGGGACCCGCGATCCCGCGCGCAGAGGCGCCCACCAGCGGATAACCCAGCTCCGTCATGGTCGGAACATTCTTGAACTGAGGACTCCTCTTCGTGTCGGCAAAGGCCAGATAACGGAACAGTCCCTCTTTCACCGTGGGTTGCGTGTCACCCTGGTTTCCCACGTAAATCTGGACGTGCCCTCCCAGCACCGCGGCCCGGAGGGGGGCGCTCGAATCCATGCTGATGATGTTGAACTTCACTCCAGCACGCCTCTGGAGGTCGATGGCCAGCAGGTGGTCGTCCCCCAGCTTCGCCGTGACGCCCATGGAGATCTTCCCCGGCTGCTCCTTCGCCGCCTTGATGAGGTCACCCAAAGTTTTGAACGGACTGTCGGACTTCACGCAAATAACGTTTGGATCATACACATGATTCGCGATGTAAGTGAAATCCGAGGGACCGAATCCCACCTTCCGCTCAGGATCGAGCATGAGAACGGCATTGGTCGGCGAAATCCAGCTTCCGAGGAAGTAACCATCGGGCCTGGCGCGCATGAGCGTCGTGGCGGCAAGGACGCCTCCGGCGCCGGGTTTGTTCGTCACCGGCATCGGCTGGCCGATAATTTTTTCGGCCGTGGCAAACAATAACCGCATCCCGACATCGGTGCTCCCTCCGGCGGCGGAGTGCACCTGGAAGGTGATGGGCTTGTTAGGGTATTGCTGCGCCCAGCCGATAGAGACGCTGCCGATCACGAACATTGAAAAAAAGGATATTAACACAAGCCATCTCAATCGTTTCTGTTCTCTCATTGTGCCTGACCTCCTTTTTCTTTTTGGTAACGGTGATTAATTAAGTGATCCCTGCATCCTTGCCGACACTCTCGAAAACTTTAAAAAACCACAGCGGGACTTTGAACTCAAGCCCATCCCTGTCTGATTGCGGTACAAAATATCACTCGGGCCCGGCATGCTCCGAGTGGAGTATTTCGGCATAATGCTGAATAATCACCCTGCCGCCGGCTTCGATGTGTTCGCTCATCAGCTTGCCGGCGCGCTTGGCATCGCCCGCCTCTATGGCGTCCACGATACATCGATACTCCTCCGGCTGTGCTTCGAATCGATGACTGAGGCGCAGGCTCCTGGGAAACTGGTTATACAGTTCGTTGAGCCAGCGGATCAGTTTTGCGGATCCGCATCGGGTATAGATGAGGGAGTGGATTTCGCGGTGCAGGGGAGGCAGTTCCTCTTTTTTACCCATCCGGGCATACTTCTCCAGCTGCTTGATCAGGTTCCTGAGCCTGGTGAGTTCTTCCGGGACAAGGTGCGGGGTGGCAAGCTTTGCGGCGACACCCTCGAGGAGTGACCGCAGCATGAACGACTCGATCACCTGGTCTAACGTGAGTTGGACGACCCTCGCCCCCCGATAGGGAACGCGCTCTACCACCCCCTCTGCTTCGAGGCGGGCCAGCGCCTCCCGCACCGGTATACGACTCACACCGATACGGG
>PNOO01000398.1 GCA_013824905.1 Syntrophus sp. (in: bacteria)
ATATAGCAAGTTTTTTTATAAAAGCCGCCCCCTGTTTCTACACTTCCATCCGGTCAATCTGGTCGCAGAGACGGCTGACCTCTTTCATGTAAGACTGGAAGACCGCCCGCACCTCGATAGAGGAAAGCCGGTCCGTCTTTCTGCGGATCTCCTCGCACTTGAGAAAAAGGGAGGCGTCGATTCCGAAGGCTTGACCTGCGGCCGTGATGACTTCGCGCTTGCCGTGCGGAATTTCGATGTTCTTCAGGTAGAGCAGGGCGCTGAAGAGCGAGATAAAGGCAGTCAGCGATAGTGTGATCAGTTCGCGGATCTTGCGGGTGTTTCCCCTCGTGGCGAGGTAGCCGCTGCGGAGGTGGAGGAGCTTTCCCCGGAGTTCCCGTTCGAGCTGAAGCCGGATATGGCATTGATCGAAGGTGAACTCCGCCAGGACATCTGCGCCGAAGACGACAATGTAATGGCGCTTCATGTTGAGAAACTCAATGGGATAGGAGTCCTGGGATCCCTGGAGGTCAGAGCGGGTCATGAAGAGGGGGATCGCCACATTGCGTTTCCGCCAGCGGGCGACCATCTCCAGTGCGCGATCGAGCCTCTCGACACCCTGGTCGGTGAGGGTGATCAGAAAATTGAGGTCTGACTTTCCAGGGATGTAATCCTCCCCGGCTCCGCTCCCGTAAAGGACAATGGAAAGCAGGTGCACACCGAAGATCTGCTGATAGTCCTCGGTGATCTCCGTAAATATTTCTTCCGGTTTTTTCGGTACTTTCGCCATCAGGTCACCTCATTAAAATCCGCGGCCGGCCCCGCCGCCACCGCTCGATCCCCCGCCGAAACCACCAAACCCGCCCCCGCCGAAGCTGCCGAATCCGCCCCCGCCGCGCCTGTCACCCCCCCCGCTCATCATCATGAGCAGTATCCAGGGGAGGATGGCCCTGCCCTGACGGGTGCCGAGGAGGAAGAACGCGGCCGCGAGCAGAAGCACCAATTGAAAAATGCCCAGCTTCCTTTCGGTTCCGGCCGGCCTCGGTTCCGACCGGGGAGCTCCCGTGAGTGTGACTCCGGCGGCCTTCGCCACGACGGAGGAGACGGAGGCCATCGCCTCATAAAACCCCCGTCCGTAGTCGCCTTGTTTGAAATAGGGGATCGCATCCCGGTCGAGGATCTCGCCGGCGAGGCCGTCGGGGATGATCCCTTCCACGCCATAGCCTGTTTCTATCCGGACCTTCCTCTCCTGCGTAGCGAGGAAAATCAGCACCCCCTTGTCCTCGCCTTTCTTTCCAATCCCCCAGGCCTGGTACAACCTGTTCGCATAATCACTCGGATCGTTATCCCCGATCGTGTCCACCGTGGCGACGACGATGGCTGTCCCGGTCTTTTCCAGGACCTCCTTTGCGAGATTTTCCATCCGGCTTTTATACTGGGCGGAGATCACGCCGGCAAAGTCATTCACCGCACCGGTCGGTTTTGGGAATGTCTCGGCGGCCTCTGTCGGAAACGCGATGAGGAAAAGAAAGGCCGCTATGAGCAGCAAAAGCCCGCTGAATTTGCCTACAGATCCTTTTTGCATCCTGTAATTATAACAATCCCGGCGGAAAATAGCAACCCTCCTTTCCTGTCTACAGGGGCACGA